>NZ_JBSRQL010000019.1:0-83392 GCF_054083135.1 Stenotrophomonas maltophilia group sp. LNF247 | reverse complement strand
GTTCACCCGGATGCCACGTGGCAGCAGCTGGCTGGCCAGCGACTTGGTGAACGCATGGATCGCGCCCTTGGTGGCCGAGTAGTCGATCAGCGCCTTGCTGCCGAAGATGCCCGTTTCCGAACCGGTGTTGATGATGCTGGCGCCCTCGCCCAGATGCGGCAGCACCGCGCGCGCCATCTGGATGTAACCGCCGATGTTGGTCTGCAGGGTCTCCTGCAGGTGCGCGTCTTCCAGGTCTTCCAGCCGCTCGCAGTGCAGCTGGAACGCGGCGTTGTTGACCAGGATGTCGATGCCGCCGAACGCCTTGGCCACCTGCTTGACGGCCTTGTCGCAGAAACGCGGATCACGCACGTCACCGGCGATCACGATGCAACGGCCGCCTTCGCGCTCCACGTGCTGGCGGGTAATGTCGGCATCTTCGGCTTCGTCCAGGTGCAGGACCGCCACGTCCGCGCCTTCGCGTGCGAACAGCACCGCCACCGCACGGCCAATGCCGGAGTCGCCACCGGTGACGATCGCACGCATGCCCTGCAGCTTGCCGCTGCCCGCGTAGTCGGGTGCAAGGAAGCGGGGCGCCAGCTCCAGTTCGTGCTCATGCCCGGGCTTGGCCAGCTGCTGCGCCGGCATCGCCTCCGGCTGGCGCCGTGCGCCGGCCTGGGTCGCGGTCTTCTTCGTGGCCTTGCTGGCCGCCCGGGCGTCCTTGGCCTTCTCCTGGTCCTGCAGGCGCCGCTGCCGGGCCGCGACGCGTGCTGCCCGCGGATCGCTGGCGGCCGCCTTGCGGGTCGCGGTCCTCACTACGCGGGGGCGATCGGGGTCGGCGACCGCCTTGGCCGGGGTGCTGCCTTTACGCACTTTCGGCGATGCCTTTCGGCGGGCGGGTGTCTTCTTGGTGGTGGCCATGCAGGTCTCCTCGGGAGGGAACGGGGCTGCCGGCCAGCGGCCGACACTACCGGGGGGCGGCGCACGCCGCACCTGCAGTCTCTCTACGCACGCTGTTGGCGGCAGTGAGCGCGCCGTGTCCACGATGTGCACGGCATTCATTCCGCCACCACGTGCGCCGTCGCACCCTGCACGCAACCACACAGGGAACGCCTCCATGAAACATGCCATCGCCACCGCCGCCGTCTGCTTTGCCCTCGCCGCCTGCAGCAGCACACCGATGGCCCAGGTGCAGCCGATCGACGGCGTGATTTCCGGCCAGTGCCACAGCGACAGGGTGCGCGGCGCGGTGGGCCTGGCCGCCTCGGACGCCACTGTGGCCCGTGCACGCGTGGACAGCGACAGCCTGCACGTGCGGGTCCTGCGCCACGACGGCCCGCGGGTGCCACCGGCCAGCGAAGGCGGCGACCGCCTGACCATCGAGAAGGGCCGCACCAACAATATCGTCGCGATCTACTGCGGCTGACGACTGCGGCTGAGCCGGCGTGCCCTGCGCAGCACGCGCAGGGTGGCCTGCTCCCACTGGCGCGGCCCGCGCAGGCCGGCCAGCTTGGCCAGTTCACCGCGCTCCCAGCCGACGAACACGCACGGGTCGATATAGGCCTTGCGGCACACCGCCGGCGTGTTGCCCAACCGGGCCGCCACCTGGCACACCACGCTGCGCTGTGCCTGCGCCAGCGCACGCTGGCTGGCCGGTTCCGGCAGCTCGGTGGCAGCAAACGCCTGCACCGCCGCGACGGTCCCGCCCCAGGTGCGGAAATCCTTGGCAGTGAAGTCCTCGCCCATCACCTCGCGCAGGTAGTCGTTCACCGCACCGGAGTCGACCGGCTGCAGCGCACCGTCGTCATCGCGGTACTGGAACAACGCCTGCCCCGGCAGCTGCTGCAGGCGCCGCACCAGCAGCCCCAGCCTGCGGTCGCCCACGGTCACCTCCTGCAGCTGCCCGGACTTGCCGCGGAAACGCATGCGCACCCGGCCGCCACGCAGCAGCTCCAGATGACGGTTACGCAGTGTGGTCAGTCCGAATGACCGGTTCTGCTGCGCATAGGTCTCATTGCCGACCCGCACCAGGGTGTCGGCCAGCAACGCGACCACCATGGCCAGCACCTTTTCCTTAGGGAAACCCGGCCGTTTCAGATCCCGCGACAACCGCCGCCGCAGCGTGGGCAAGGCCTCGCCAAAGGCGATGATGCGGTCGAACTTGCCGGCGTCGCGCTCCTTCGCCCAGTCGGGGTGGTAACGGTACTGCTTGCGCCCGCGCGCATCGCGGCCTGTGGCCTGCAGGTGGCCGTTGGCGTGGGCGCAGATCCACACCGCGGTGTAGGCCGGTGGAATCGCCAGTGCGCGGATGCGTTGCAGGGTGGTGGCGTCGCGTATCGCGTGGCCATCAGCATCGCGGTAACTGAAACCTTTTCCGGCGCGGCGCCGGCTGATGCCCGGCTGGGTGTCGTCGACATAGCGCAGGCCGGCCGCGCGCGCGGCCTGTCGTTCGGGAGTGGAGGCGGTCGGCATGCCAGTAGTGTCGCGGTCGCCGTGCCGCGATCCTGTCGATAACACAAGACAAACACGTGAGGGCCGGTTCGCCGCTATGCTCGGGTCTTCACAACCCCTTCCGGAGTCATGATGTCGTTCCCGATTCGCGCCCGTTCGCTCTCCGCCCTGCTGCTGCCGGCCGTGCTGGCCTTGACCGCCTGCCAGGCACCGGCGCTGGATGAACAGGATTCGGCCACGGCCCACGCCCAGCAGGCGGCCGAAGCCGCCAAGGCACCGGCCGACGAAGCCGGCAAGGCCATCGAGGCGCCGCCGGTCGGCACCTGCGATGCCAGCCAGGTGCAGAGCCTGGTCGGCCAAGCCTACACCGATGGGCTGGGCAAGCAGGCGCAGGAAGATGCAGGCGCCAGCCAGGTACGCGTGCTCAAGCCCAATGATGTGGCCACGATGGAGTTCCTCGGCGACCGCCTGAACATCGAAGTGGACGCCAAGGGCGCCATCAGCGGCGTGCGCTGCGGCTGAGTCCCGCCCCGCGCCGGCACTGGGTTGCCGGCGCGTTCTGTTGCACCTGCAACCGTGTATTGCGGCATTGCAGCAACCTGTGATCTAGTCGAGGCATCCGGTGGCCTCACGATGCGCTCCAGGGAATGAGCGGGGACGAGTGTCGCCGCCAACCCTATACGCATCGAGGTAGAGATGGCCCCCCGCAACCGCCAAGGGCTTTACGACCCGCGCTCCGAGCGCGATGCCTGTGGATTTGGCATGGTCGCCCAGCTCGACGATCAACCATCGCGCCTGTTGGTTGATACCGCCATCGCCGCGCTTTCGCGCATGACCCACCGTGGCGGTGTTGCCGCCGATGGCCTGACCGGTGATGGCTGCGGCCTGCTGCTGCGCCGCCCCGATGCGTTCCTGAAACTGCTCGCCAGCGAAGCCGGCATTGCCGTCGCCACACGCTTCGCCGCCGGCCTGGTATTCCTACCGCACGACGCCGACGCGGCGCAGGCCTGCCGCGCGCAGCTGCAGGCGCAGGTGGAAGCGGTGGGCTGCAAGGTCGCTGGCTGGCGCGAGGTACCGACCGACGACAGCGTCTGCGGCCAACTGGCGCGCGACACGCTGCCGCGCATCGAGCAGGTGTTCGTCGATGCGGGGGTTGGCCAGGATGATGCCGGCTTCGCGCTGGCGTTGTTCCTGGCCCGCCGCCGCAGCGAACAGCAGCTGCGCGATCACGCCGACTTCTACGTCACCACCCTCACCCCGGATGCGATCAGCTACAAGGGCATGGTGCTGCCGGACAAGCTCAGCCGCTTCTTCCCGGACCTGCAGCGCCGCGAGCTGGCCTCCAGCGCGATCGTGTTCCACCAGCGCTTCTCGACCAACACGCTGCCGCGCTGGCCGCTCGCCCATCCGTTCCGCATGCTCGCCCACAACGGCGAGATCAACACCATCGAGGGCAATCGTCGCTGGGCGCAGGCGCGCAGCAAGGTGTGGAAGACGCCGCGCTTCGATATTGGTGAATTCGACCCGGTCATCTCCATGCACGGTTCGGATTCGCAGAGCCTGGACAACATGCTGGAGCTGATGGTCGCCGGTGGCATGGAGTTGATCCAGGCGCTGCGCATCCTGGTGCCGCCTGCCACGCAGTCGCTGGAATTCAAGGATCCGGACCTGGCGGCCTTCTACGAGTTCCACGGCCTCAACAGCGAGCCGTGGGACGGCCCGGCCGGCATCGTCGCCTGCGACAGCCGCTATGCGGTGTGTACGCTGGACCGCAACGGCCTGCGACCGGCGCGCTGGATGCTCACCGCCGACCGCCACTTCCTGGTCGCCTCCGAAGCCGGCGTGTGGGAAGTGCCGACCGAGCGCGTGGTGCGCAAGGGCAAGCTCGGCCCCGGCGAGATGATCGCGATCGACCTCAAGCGCGGCGACCTGCTCGACTCCGATGCGGTCGACCGCATCAACCGCGGCCGCGCGCCCTACAAGCAGTGGCTGCAGCAGGGCGTGACCTACCTGCAGACCGAACTGATCGACCCGTCGCTGGTGGAAGAGCCCTTCGACGAAGGCACCCTGCGCAGCTACCACAAGCTGTACCAGCTCAGCAGCGAGGAGGTGGAGCAGGTGCTGCGGCCGCTGGCCGAGACCGAGCAGGAAGCCACCGGCTCGATGGGCGACGACACGCCGATGGCGGTGCTGAGCCAGCGCAGCCGCCCGCTGTACGACTATTTCCGCCAGGCCTTCGCGCAGGTCACCAACCCGCCGATCGACCCGCTGCGCGAAGACTGCGCGATGTCGCTGTCCACCCAGCTCGGCAAGGAAACCAACATCTTCCATGCCGGCCCGGAGACGGTGAACCACGTCATCCTCAATTCGCCGGTACTGAGCCAGCGCAAGCTGCGCCAGCTGTTGAAGATGGACCAGTACGTGCAGGCCAACCGCCTGCTCGACCTGTCTTACAGCGAAGACGAAGGCCTGCGCGCCGGCATCGAACGCATCTGCAGCGAAGCGGAACAGGCCGCGCGCGATGGCATGGTGATGCTGCTGCTGTCCGACCGCTACCCGGTGGCCGGGCGGCCGATGGTGCACGCGTTGCTGGCCACCAGTGCCATCCACCACCACCTGTCTCGGCTGGGCCTGCGCTGCGACGTGAACCTCATCGTCGAGACCGGCACCGCACGTGACCCGCACCACATGGCCTGCCTGCTCGGTTTCGGTGCCACGGCGGTTTACCCGTACCTGGCCTACCAGACCCTGTTCGACCTGGGCCGTCGCGGCATCCTCAAGCTCAGCAAGGGCGGCGAGCAATCGCAGATCGGCCGCCGCTACCGCAAGGGTATCTACAAGGGCCTGTCGAAGATCATCTCGAAGATGGGCATCTGTACGGTGGCCAGCTACCGCGGCGCGCAGCTGTTCGAGATCATCGGCCTGGAACCGGAAGTGGTGGACCTGTGCTTCCCCGATACCGCCTCGCGCATCGGCGGCGCCGGCTTTGCCCGCCTGGATGCCGACGCGCGCGAACTGTGCGCGCAGGCCTGGGACGCGCAGCAGGGCGTGGATGTCGGCGGCCTGCTGAAGTACGTGCACGGCGGCGAATACCACATGTACAACCCGGACGTGGTGACCACCCTGCAGCGCGCGGCGCGCAGCGGTGACCCGCGTGCGTGGCAGCAGTACTGCGATGCGGTGCATGCGCGCCCGCCATCGGCGCTGCGTGACCTGCTGGAGCTGGTGCCGGCGGCCGCGCCCGTGCCGCTGGACGAGGTCGCTCCAGCCAGTACCCTGTTCCCGCGCTTCGATACTGCGGCGATCAGCCTGGGCGCACTGTCGCCGGAAGCACATGAAGCATTGGCCATCGCCATGAACCGCCTCGGCGGCCGCAGCAATTCCGGCGAAGGCGGTGAGGATCCCGCGCGCTATGGCACTGCGAAGCGCAGCAAGATCAAGCAGGTCGCCTCGGGCCGCTTCGGCGTTACCGCCGAGTACCTGGTCAATGCCGAAGTGCTGCAGATCAAGGTCGCGCAGGGCGCCAAGCCCGGCGAGGGCGGCCAGCTGCCCGGCCACAAGGTCAACGAACTGATCGCACGTCTGCGCTACGCGCGGCCGGGCATCGGCCTGATCTCGCCGCCGCCGCACCACGACATCTATTCGATCGAAGACCTGGCGCAGCTGATCTATGACCTCAAGCAGGTCAACCCGACCGCGCTGGTATCGGTGAAGCTGGTCAGCCATGCCGGCGTTGGTACCATCGCCGCCGGTGTGGTCAAGGCCGGTGCGGACCTGATCACCATCTCCGGCCATGACGGTGGCACCGGTGCGTCGCCGGTCAGCTCGATCCGCTATGCCGGCGTGCCGTGGGAGCTGGGCGTGGCCGAAGCGCACCAGGCGCTGCTGGCCAACGACCTGCGCGGGCGCACCCTGCTGCAGACCGATGGCGGGCTGAAGACCGGCCTGGACGTGGTCAAGGCCGCGCTGCTGGGCGCGGACAGCTTCGGCTTCGGCACGGCGCCGATGATCGTGCTGGGCTGCAAGTACCTGCGCATCTGCCACCTCAACAACTGCGCCACCGGCGTGGCCACCCAGGACGAACGCCTGCGCGAGAACCACTTCACCGGCCAGCCGGAGCGCGTGGAGAACTTCTTCCGGCTGCTGGCCGAAGAAGTGCGTGGCTGGCTGTCCTACCTGGGCGCGCGTTCGCTGGAAGAGATCGTCGGCCGAACCGACCTGCTGCGGCAGATCGAGGCCGCGCCGCGTGACGGCGTGCGCGTGGACCTGTCGCGCCTGCTGGCCGATGCCCGTTACGAGGGCAGCCACTGCGCCGCGCAGCGCCTGTACGAGTCGCCGGACAGCCTGGCCACGCAGATGGACGGCCTGCTTGCCTCCGCCATTGAACACAAGCGCGGCGGCGAGCATCGCTTCCTGATCCACAACACCGACCGCAGCATCGGCACCCGCCTGGCCGGCGCGGTGGCGCGTGCGCACGGCAACCAGGGCATGGCCGAGGCACCGCTGGAACTGCGCTTCCGCGGCAGCGCCGGGCAGAGCTTCGGCGCGTTCAACGTGGGTGGCCTGCACCTGGAGGTGGAAGGCGAAGCCAACGACTACGTCGGCAAGGGCATGGCCGGTGGCCGCCTGGTGGTGCGACCGCCGCGCGGTGCCCGCTTCGAGGCACGCAGCACCGCCATCATCGGCAACACCTGCCTGTACGGCGCCACCGGCGGCGAGCTGTTCGCCGCGGGCAGGGCGGGCGAGCGCTTCGCGGTACGCAACTCCGGCGCGCTGGCGGTAGTGGAGGGTGCCGGCGACCACTGCTGCGAGTACATGACCGATGGCGTGGTACTGGTGCTGGGCAAGGTCGGGCTGAACTTCGGTGCCGGTTTCACCGGCGGCCTGGCCTACGTGCTGGACGTTGATCGCGATTTCGTCGACCGCTACAACCACGAGCTGATCGACATCCATCGCGTGTCCGCCGAGGGCTTCGAGAACTATCGCCAGCACCTGCACCGCCTGATCGGCCGCCACCGCGAGCTGACCGGCAGCATCTGGGCGCAGCAGATCCTGGACGAGTTCCGCGATTACATCGGCAAGTTCTGGCTGGTCAAACCGAAGGCCGCCAGCATCGAGTCGCTGACCGAAACCCTGCGACGCGCCGCGTGATGTTTTCCGGTAGTGCCGGCCGCTGGCCGGCAACGTTCCCCCTCGCATTACAGAGCCCGCCATGAGCCGCAAGCACGCTTTCCAGTTCCTCGACCTGCCCCGCACCATGCCGCAGCGCATTCCGGTGGAACTGCGCACCTCCGGCGACTGGGGTGAGCTGTACGGCAGGTTCGGCAAGGAAGACGCGCAGTACCAGGCCGGCCGCTGCCTGGACTGCGGCAACCCGTACTGCAGCTGGAAGTGCCCGGTGCACAACGCCATTCCGCAGTGGCTTCAGCTGGTGCAGGAGAACCGCATCCACGAGGCGGCCACGCTGTGCCACAGCACCAACCCGCTGCCGGAAGTGTGCGGCCGGGTGTGCCCGCAGGACCGGCTGTGCGAAGGCAGCTGCACGCTGGAGGAGTTCGGTGCGGTCACCATCGGCGCGGTGGAGAAGTACATCGTCGATACCGCATTGGCCAGTGGCTGGCGCCCGGATCTGGCCGCGGTGCAGCCGACCGGCCACAGCGTGGCGGTGATCGGCGCCGGTCCGGCGGGGCTGGCCTGTGCCGACCGCCTGGCTCGCGCCGGCATTGCCGCCGTGGTCTATGACCGCTACGAGCAGATCGGCGGCCTGCTGCAGTTCGGCATCCCCAGCTTCAAGCTGGACAAGGACGTGATCCGTCGCCGCCGCGACGTGCTGGAGGGCATGGGGGTGCAGTTCCGCCTCGGCGTGGAGATCGGCCGCGACATCAGCCTGCAGCAGCTGCTGGATACCCACGATGCGGTGTTCGTCGGCACCGGCGCCTACCGCTACACCGATGGCGGCCTCGACGGCCAGGACCTGAAAGGCGTGCTGCCGGCGTTGCCGTTCCTGGTGCAGAACAGCCGCATCGTCGGTGGTGATGATCCGAAGGGCCGGCCGATTGCCGGCTGGGAAGACACCATCGCCCTGCCCGATCTCAACGGCAAGCGCGTGGTGGTGCTCGGCGGTGGCGATACCGGCATGGACTGCGTGCGCAGCGCGATACGGCTGGGCGCGGCCAAGGTCACCTGCGCCTACCGCCGCGACGAAGCAAACATGCCCGGCAGCGCGCGCGAGGTCGCCAATGCACGCGAGGAAGGTGTGCGCTTCCTGTTCAACCGGCAGCCGCTGTCGATCGAAGCCGGCGCCGATGACGAAGTAATCGGCGTAACCGTGGTCGAGACCCGGTTGGGTGAGCCGGATGCGAACGGCCGCCAGAACGCGGTGCCGATCGATGGCAGCGAATCGCTGCTGGAGGCCGACGTGGTGATCATCGCCTTCGGCTTCTCGCCGACCGTTCCGGCATGGCTGGCCGAGCACGGCGTGGAAGGCCGGTCCAACGGCCGTATCGTGGCCGGAGGCAAGGATCGCCTGCCGTTCCAGACCGCGCATCCGCGCCTGTTCGCAGGTGGTGATGCGGTACGCGGTGCCGACCTGGTGGTGACCGCCGTGGCCGAGGGCCGCGATGCCGCCGCCAGCATCGTCCGGCTACTGGCCCACTGAGTCCGGCGCCAGCAGTACCGCCAGCAGCGCCCGCAGCACGTGCGGCTCCACCGGCTTGGCCAGGAAGTGGTCGATGCCAGCCGCGCGACAGGCTTCGCGGGTGCTTTCCATCACGCTGGCCGTGAGCGCGATGATCGGCACCTGCGCACGTGCCGGGCAGGCATCAGCGCGGATCGCCCGCGCCAGTGCGAAGCCGTCCATGCCCGGCATGTGGCAGTCAGTGATCACCAGCTCGAACGGCTGCGCCTGCCATGCTTCAAGCGCCGACTGCCCATCGGTACAGGCGTGGACCCGCAGCCCTAGCGCGCACAGGCGCTGCTCCAGCAGCTGCAGGTTGGTAGGATGGTCTTCAACCACCAGTACGCACGCCGCCGGCAATGGATGCTCATCCGCTGATGCCGCCGAAGGTGCGGCCATGGGTGCCTCGCAGGCCTCCAGGTCCAGATCCATCCATACCGTGGTGCCCTGCCCAGGGGAGCTGCGCAGCTGCAGCTCCGCCCCCATCGAGGTTGCCAGCTCGCGGCAGATCGCCAGGCCCAGCCCACTGCCGCCGAAGCGCCGCGTGGTCGAGCGCTCCGCCTGGGCATAGGCGGCGAACACCGCCTGCTGTCGTTCCTCGCTGATGCCCACGCCGCTGTCGCTTACCTGCAGGCGCAGCCGCTGCCCGCGGGCATGCTGCTGCAGTACCTGCAACCGCAGTTCCACGTGGCCGTGCCGGGTGAACTTCAGTGCATTACCGGCCAGGTTGAACAGGATCTGGCGCAGGCGCAGGCCATCGGCCAGCGATCCCGGCTGCATCTCCGGATCAAGCACCACCTGCAGGTGCAGGCCGCGGCTGGCGGCCACCGGCATCAGCAGCTGCTGCACCGCGCGCACCAGTGCCGCCAGATCGGTGGGCCGCAACTGCAGCGGTGCGCCCTGCAGGCGCTGGCTGTGCAGTACATCGTCGAGGATCTGCCGCAGCATCCGCGCCGCATCATCCACCGTGGCCAGCACCTGCTGCTGGCGTGGCTCCAGCCTGCTGCCCGCCAGCCGTTCGAGCATGCCCAGCAGCGTGCTCATCGGCGTGCGGATCTCATGGCTCATCGTGGCCAGGAAGTGCGCCTTGGCCTGTGCCACCTGCTCGGCCTCGCGGCGCGCGTCGGCCAGCGCGCGGGTACGTGACTGCACCTCGCTGACGTCGATCCAGTAGCCGCTCCACTCGACGTAGCTATCGTCGCAGGGCAACGGCCGCCCATGCGAACGCACCCATCGCCAGCCCTGTGGTGAACGGGTACGGAAAGTGACATCGATCGGGCCACGCGCCAATGCGGCTGTCTCGATACAGGCCATCACCCTGCTGCGGTCCTCGGGGTGGACTGCGGCCAGCAGCCACTGGTGATCGATGCGCGCGCTCTCCACGCTGATTCCGAACAGGGACTGCACGTCGCCGGCGATCTGCGGAAAGCTGTAGTGACCGCACGCCGAACGGCGCGCCTGGTAGACCACCGCCGGCAGGTTCGCAGTCACCTCCTGCAGGCGCTGCTCCACGACTCGGCGCCGCACGCTTTCGCGATGCACCCGCCAGTAACCGTAGGCATGTACCAGCGCCAGTGCGAGCAGGATCAACGAGGCCGGCACCAGCCAGCGCAGGGGTGACGATGACGGCCAATTGCGCGGCCGGTCCGGCAGCCAGGCCGCGCGGATCTGATCGCGCTCGGGATCGGTCAGCTGCGACAGCGCCTGCTCGAAGCCGGCGATGACATCGGCGCAGGCGGGCGTGGTCGCCAGCACCAGGGCATCATCGAAACCGGCCGGCGCAGCAATCAGCAGTGCATCGCCCTGGTAGCGGCGCAACGCGGCCTCGACTTCGCCGAGGTTGGCAACCACGGCATCGATCAGGCCGGTGCCCAGCAGCGGGAGCGCATCGTCCAGCGCTGCCGGTGGCAGCAGCTGCGCACCCGTTGCCTGCTCGGCCAGCAGCCCCTGCAGCGGCATCCGGCTGGGGCTGGCTACGGTTCGCTCACGCAGATCTTCCAGGCCCAGCACCGGCGGCGTACCCTCACGGCGCACGATCACCTGTGGCAGCTGCAGGTAGGGCGTGCTGGCCACCCAGCCGGCGGGCAGCTGCGAGCGTGGCCATCCCAGCAGCGCCTGGGTGCCGGCCGGCAGCTCATCCCGTTCCACGCTGGCGGCCGGCACGGGCAGCAGCTGCAGCGGCCGTTGCCGGCCCAGCAGCTCCAGGTACACCGCGCCGAGCCCCCGTGCCTCACCCTGTTCGCTGGACGACAACGGTGCGCGGTCGGAAGGCCAGGCAATGCGCAGCGGTGTCCTGCAGCCCGTGGCGGAGGCCGTGGCAGGCAGCAGCAGGCTGGCCATGACAGCAATGGCTGCCGGGAGGCCGGCGACATTCACGGTAGGCATCCTCATCTCGCGGGCGGAAGGAACGGCCGCGCTGCGGTACCGCTGCCTGCCACGCTATCGACGTGCGGACCGACGGCAATGAAGAAAGTTGTAAAAGCATCCAGATAGGGGAATGCCGACATACACTGCCGCCTTCACCCGTAACTGCGGAGCGTTCGATGCGCATCGGCCTGGCTGCCAACCGTCTTCATCACCACGACGCGCGCGCCGCGCTGTTCCGTTGGCTGCGCAGCAGCGAGCCCGGCCTGCGCGAGCTGGGCGTGTCGCTGCATGCGGTCGGTCGCACCCATGACGCGATCGAACGACAGGGCTTCCTGACCGGGTACGCGGGCCTGCACCGTTACCCGTACGGACGCGAGGGTGGCCTGATGAAGCTGGTCGCCGAAGTCGTTGGCATGGGTCCGGATCGGACACTGGATGGCGCGATCTACCTGATCGACCCGGTCGATCCGTCCTCGGTATTTCCAGAAGCCACGGCGCTGAAGCGCCAGTGCGTGATTCACGGCAAGCCGTTCATTTCGACCGTGGCCACTGCACGCGACTGGGTCGAAGTGGAGCGCGTCCACGGCGGGCTGCCGGCAGACCGCGGCGCTGACGACCTGCATGCGTTCGAAAGCCAGACGCTGGCACTGATCGCGCATGATGCGATGAAGCCGGCGATGCTGGCCTTCGCCGATGAGCATTTCGATGTGCTGGCCCGGTTCGGCGAGCGGGTGGCGACCGGCACCACCGGCCAGCGTTTGAACGAACTGGCCTGGAGCCGGGGCTGGCCGCGTGATACGCCGTGGGTGACGCGCTACCAGAGTGGCCCGATGGGCGGTGATGCGCAGATTGCCGACCGGGTACTGGAGGGGCGTTGCCAGCGTGCGATCTTCTTCGAGGACCCGCATGTGGCGCGCCAGCATGAGGCGGATATCCAGCTGCTGGAGCGTGCGGTGACGACGGTGACCGACCAGGCAGTGTGCATTACGGCGCCGCGGGTGGCGGCGCGGTGGGCGGCGGCCGCGGCGTTGCGGGTGGGGTGAGGGTTTCGGCCAACGGCTGAGCCCCTCGTGGTGGGTCGTTCAAATCGGAAGCCGTGCTCGGCCGGCCGGGGTGGATTGCGCAGGGGTCGCTGCAAGTACGTCCTTGTAAGCTCGGTCGCCGCTTGCTCGTGTGCGCTTTCCTGCGCACACGGCAAGACCGGGGTTGGGCGTCCTGCCCAACCCGCCCGAGGCATGCCTCGGGCCCATGCGGCTCACGCCCCTGCCCACCACGGACACTCCCTGTAGAGCCGAGCCATGCTCGGCTGCTCTTCAACGTGATGACTGGAACCCGCGCCACGCGCGTCAGCCGAGCATCGGCTCGGCTCTACAGCAGCTGGCGAAGCATCGCCTTCAGCCTGCGGCCTTCCAGCTGGAAGTAGTCGCGCTGCTCGCGCCAGGCGGGGAAGCGTTGTTCCACTTCGTGCCAGAACGCAGGCGAGTGATTGGGCTGGATCAGGTGGCAGAGCTCGTGCACCAGCACATACTCGAACGCTTCCGGACGACCGAGCACCAGGGCCAGGTCCAGTGCCATGCTGCCGTCGGGGGCCAGCGAGCCCCATTGCGAGGACATCACCTTCAGCCGCAGGCGGCTGGGGGCGCGCGGCAGAGTGGGCAGGTACTTCGGCAGCCAGCGGCCGACGTCGGCGCGGGTCTGGGCTTCGTAGAATTCGCGCAGCAGACGGCGCAGGGTGGCGTCGCCGCCGCGGGTCGGCCACTGCACGCAGGCGCCGTGCGCGTCGATCTCCAGGCGCGCGTAGCGGCCTTCCTGCCAGCGCAGCGGCAGCAGTTCGCCGCGCAGGGGCAGCACACCGTCTTCGCCCGGCTGCAACGGTGGCGGCAGGCCCTGGCCCTGGTACTGCCGCAGCTGCAGCGCCAACCAGTCGCGGTGCTGTTCCAGGAAGCGTTCGCCCATCACCAGGCTCGCGCGCGGCGGCAGGGTCAGGCGTGCGCCGCGTTCGTCCACACTCAGCTTGATGCGCCGCGCACGCGGATCACGCACGCGCAGGACCTCGATCTCGGCATCCTCCAGGCGCAGGCGAACGGTGTCGCGCTGTACGGTGGCGGGCGGGGTCGGGCTGATCAGGCGGCGCAGCAGACGGCTCATGCGCCCAGCATAGCGCCGCTTCGGGCCGCCGGATGACCGGCGGCCGTCGCGCTGCCTGTTCAGTCAGCCTTGCTGAGCTTGAAGGCTTCTTCCAGCAACAGGAACAGGCGGCGGATCTCGGCGCTCTGCAGGGCAAAGCGGGCGTCGAACTCGGCGCGGCGTCCGTCTTCGTCGGCATGCTCCAGCTGGTCCAGGGCGCCGTCGAGGAACTTCAGCTTGCGCACGATCAGGTCGTCGCCGATGACGAAGGACAGGTTGTCCTCGAAGATCAGCGCCAGCTTGGTCACCTGCTTGCCGGCGTCCAAGTGCTTGTCGATCTCGTCGCAGCGCAGTTCCTGGTGCTGGCACTTGACCACCGCGCCGCCTTCCACCGGGTCCTTCATCTCGCACTCTTCGCCCAGGCTCAGTCCGGTCGGCAGCGGCTCGCCGGCGATCCAGCCGGTCAGGATCGAGCGCGGCGCGACTTCGGCGTTCAGCGGCATCGCCGGGAAGCTGCCGAGCAGGCCGCGGATGTCGGACATGAAGTACTCGCCGGTCTTGCGGCTGGAGGTATCCACCGCCACATAGCCGTGCTGCAGGTCGATGAAGGCGTCGTTGCGCGAGGACTTCACGAAGGCGCGCGGCAGCAGTTCATGCAGCAGGTCGTCCTTCATGCGCTTGCGCTCGCGGCCACCTGGGCGGCGGCCTTCCTTCTCCTCGATCTCCTCCAGCTTGCGCTCGAGCAGGTCGTTGACCACCGCTGCCGGCAGGATCTTGTCCTCGCCGCCCACGGTCAGCCACAGGTGTTCGGCGATGCGGTGGGAGAGCTGCTCCTTTTCCTCGCGGCCGAACGGCGAGATGAAGCCGCGCGAGTTCATTTCCAGCGCGCCAACAGGCTTGAGCACGGCGTGCGGCAGCAGGGTATCGACTTCGGAAAAATCGGTGGCGGTCGGAAAACGGAAGAACGTCAGGTTGCGAAAGAACATGGAATTCCGGATGGCAAAGAGGAAGGGCGACCGACCTTAAACGGTGGGCGTCTCGGGATCTGCGTCGGCATCGGCCGGGGAACCGGCCAGCCAGGCATGGGCATCGGGCAGCGGCGCGTCGTCGCGACGGCCCAGCGCCATGAAGTCGAACAGGGTAGTGTCGGCCAGCTGCGAGGGCCGGACGTCGCCCATGGCGCGCGCGATCTGCTCGATGCGGCCGGGATGGTCCTTTTCCCACTGCTTCAGCATCAGGCCGACCTGGCGGCGCTGCAGGTTCTCCTGGCTGCCGCACAGGTTGCAGGGAATGATCGGGAACCGGCGTGCCTGCGCGTAGTCGACGATGTCGCTTTCGCGCACGTAGGCCAACGGCCGGATCACCACGTGCCTGCCGTCATCGCTGCGCAGTTTCGGCGGCATCCCCGCCAGCTTGGCGTGGTGGAACAGGTTCATGAAGAAGGTGGCCACCATGTCGTCGCGGTGATGGCCCAGCGCGATCTTGGTGAAACCGTGGGTTTCGGCGTAGTTGTAAAGCGCGCCACGACGCAGCCGCGAGCACAGCGAACACATGGTCTTGCCTTCCGGGATGACCCGGCTGACCACCGAATAGGTGTCCTGCTCGATGATGTGGTACGGCACGCCCAGCCCGGCCAGGTACTCCGGCAGGATGTGCTCAGGGAAGCCCGGCTGTTTCTGGTCCAGGTTCACCGCCACCAGCTCGAACGGCACCGGTGCCTTCTTCTGCAGCTGCAGCAGCACGTCCAGCAGGGTGTAGCTGTCCTTGCCGCCGGACAGGCAGACCATGACCTTGTCGCCGGCCTCGATCATGCCGAAGTCGGCAATCGCCTCGCCGACCTGGCGGCGCAGGCGCTTGGCCAGCTTGTGCTGCTCGCGCTCGGCCACGCGTGGATCGCGGGCGGCGCGCGGCTGGGGATCGGGAAGGGAAATCACGGCACTCATGGGCTCCATTCTAACGGCTCGGAGCGGCCCCGGCCGGGGGTCGGTATTCCCCTCTCCCGGCGGTCATCATCGCTGTGTATGCTCGGGACCTGTGGACACCTACGACCCCGCCGAGATCGTCGAACGCCTCGCCGCCCTGCGCGCCGAGCACCGCCTGCTGGATGAACAGATCACCCGCATGGCGGCCAACGGCGAGGACGAACTGGAAGCCAAGCGCCTGAAGCGGCGCAAGCTGCAGTTGAAGGATTGCATCGCCAGGCTGGAGAGCCTGCAGATTCCCGACGAGCCGGCCTGAGCCGGGTTCAGGTGGGTGCCAACCCGGGTTGGCCTCCTGCTCCGGTACGTGCCAACCCTGGTCGGCACGACGGGAAGGTGTGCGGACCAAGGTCCACGCCCACCGCAGGATTCAGTTCAATCCTGCGGTGCCGGCTCGTCCGGGCGCGCCGCTTCCGGGCTGACCCGCTCGATGGTGTGGCGCAGCTCGCGGCCGAGGATGAACTTGGCATCCTTGGCCCAGGCATCCAGGCGCTCGTCGAACAGCAGCTTGCTGTTCTCGTCCGGCCACACCAGGCGCAGCTCGCGCAGCTTCTGGATGAAGCCACGGAACAGGGCCTTGTCGAAGAACTCCGGCGCCGCCGGCGCATAGAGCAGGCTCAGGCGCTGCGCGGCCTGCTGGCACAGGCTTTCCAGTTCGGCGGCGCCAAGTACGCCGGGGCCGTTCTTCACCAGCACCGAAATGGCGATGTAGTAGCGCTCGAACGCCTGCTGCAGCGAGTGCCCGATGGCGCGCAGGCGGAACACCTCGTCGGTCTGCCCGGTGTTGCGCGCCAGAATGCCGCCGTCGTCGTCATTGACGTTCTGCAGCAACCCCTCACGCACGAACACGTTGATGGTCTGGTCGATGCGCTGGGCGAACTCGTCCTCGCTCCACGGCAGGAACAGCTCGGCCTGCAGGAACGGGTACACCGTACGGCCCAGCTGGACCAGGCCGGCGCGGCTCATGCGGCGGTTGTTCTGGAAGCAGCAGGCCACCCACGACGAGGCAGTGAACAGGTGCAGCACATTGTTGCGGAAGTAGCTCAGCAGCACCGCGGTATCGCCACTGACGCTGAGCACATCGCCCAGCGGGTGCTTGATGCGGGTGAGGACGTTGATTTCCTCGGCGTGGGCGATGATCCGCTCCGGCGAGTGCGGGGTCACCGTCACCCGGTCCGAATATGGCATCTCGACCAGCAGGGTCTTGCACAGCTCGATCTGCGCGATCAGGTCGGCCTCGCCCATCGCGTGCTTCGGCGTGGACAGCAGCGCCAGCGCCAGCAGGTTGATCGGGTTGACGTCGGCGGCGCCGTTGATGCGCACCTGGATGCGTTCGGCCAGCGTATCCACCGTGGTCGACAGCCAGGCCGGCTTCTCGTCCTCGGACACCGCCTCGCCCTTCCACTCCGGCGCCTTCTCGGCCAGCACGTCGTTCAGTGCGATCGGTTCGCCAAAGTTCACCACCACCTGGCCGTAGTTCTGCTTGAGCACCTTGGGGATGCCCCACAGCAGCGACCAGATCGATTCCTTTTCCTTCGGCCGGCCGGACAGTTCGTCCAGATAGCTGCCGCCTTCCATCAGTTTCTCGTAGCCGATGTAGACGGGCTGGAACAGCACCGGCTTGCGCGGCTGGCGCAGGAACGCACGCAGCGTCATCGAGATCATGCCGCCCTTGGGCTGCAGCAGGCGGCCGGTGCGCGACCGGCCACCCTCAACGAAATACTCCAGCGAATAGCCACCGGCCACCAGCTGCGCGACGTACTCGCTGAGCACCGCCGAGTACAGCGCGTTGCCGCGGATCGAGCGGCGGATGAAGAACGCACCGCCCTTGCGCAGCAGGGTACCCACCACCGGCAGGTTCAGGTTGATGCCGGCCACGATGTGCGGTGGCACGATGCCGCGGTCGTACAGCAGGTAGGACAGCAGCAGGTAGTCCATGTGGCTGCGGTGGCTGGGCACGTACACCACTTCGTGGCCCGGCGCGGCAGCCTTGAACTTGTCCAGGTGGTGCACCAGCACGCCCGCATAGATGCGGTTCCACACGTGGCTGAGCATGAAGCTGGCCGAGCGCACGACCGGGCTGGAATAGTCCGCGGCGATTTCCCAGGCGTAGGCGTGTGCCTTCTTCCAGGCATCGGCCGGCTTCGAATTGTCGCGCTTGGCCTGTGCGGCGATCGCCTCGCGCACCGGTTCGGCAGCCAATACCTGGTCCACCAGCAGGCGCCGCGTCGACAGGTCCGGGCCGATCACCGATTCACGGATGCGCCGGAAGTGCGTACGCAGCACGCGCTGCAGCTTGCGCACCGTGCGCTCCGGCTCCAGGCCTTCGTCCACGGTGCTGCGCAGCGAGATCGGCGGGGCGAAGCGCACGATGGTATTGCGCCCGTTCAGCAGCAGGCCCAGCAGGCGGCGGAAGCGACCGACCAGCGCCCAGTTTTCCGAGAACAGCACCGCGAACCAGCCGCTCTGCTTGTCCGGCGCGCGGCCGACGAAGATAGACACCGGCACCAGGTGCACATCCAGGTCGTCGCGCACGCGGTGCGCCTGCAGGACCTTGGCCAGCGAATCGGAGTGGGTCTTGGCGCCGCGCTGCTCGGGAATCAGCGAGTTGCTGGAGCTGCGCCGCGACAGCGCCAGGTAGGCGCGCTTGCGCCCGGTCGGGTCACCGGCCAGCGGCACCAGCGGCGAGGGCAGCCCGGCCTGGCGGCAGGCCTTGTCCAGGATCAGCGCGTTGGACAGGCCGTAGTCTTCCAGCACGTACACGACCGGACGGCCATCGTTGTACTGGCCTGGGTCCTCCGGCTCGATCTTCAGCGACAGCCACGGCTCGACCAGGCGGCCCAGCAGGCGAGCCCACAGCGGGCGGCGGCCGGCCGGACGCGCGTGCACGGGCGGCGGTACCGGGTTCGGGCCGGTGCCGGTCGAGGGGGACGCCGGCACCGTATCGGCGGGCGTCGACTGGGATTCTTCGCCGGGAAACGGCAGCGGGTTCTGTTTCGACATCGGCGCCATTATGGCTTAGGCGGCGGCGTTGCTGCTTCCCCACCCCCAGCAGGGGCTTCAGCCGGTGATGGCGAGGCCGCAGCGCGGGCCGCGTCGGCCTTGCGCAGCAGCGCATCGGTGTCGGCCAGGGTGCGGGTCAGGTACCAGTGGCCCTCGCGGCGGCTCAGCGGCAGCTGCAGGATCATTTCGCGGCCAGCCAGGTCGTAGTGCAGGCGTACCAGCGCATTGTCACCCTCCACCGAGAGCAGCTCACCGCGCACGCTGCGCAGCGCCTCGTCCACGCCCAGTCCGTAGCTGCCCAGCACGGCCTTGAGGGTGTGGATGAACGGCGCCAGCTGCTGCAGGCTGCCTTCCATGCCGGCGGCCTGCAGGCCGGCCTCATCATCGAACCCAACCTTGCCGGCCGCGCCAACCAGTGCGGCGATGGTGCTGCGCGCGCGGGCGCGGTCACTGATCGGTGCGCCCTGCGCCCAGCTGGCGAGGGTTTCCACCAGGGCGATGTAGTGCGCCTGTTGGCCGGGCGTATAGCCCTTCTGGTGGCGCAGATACTGCACGCCGAAGTTGCCCATCGACTGCGCGGCCTGGCGAACGGCGCCGGCCTGTCCGGCCAGCTGGCGATCGAAGCTGCGCTGCAGTTCGGCGCTGGCGTTGGGCTTGCGCAGCGCGGCCAGCATCGGCAGCAGCTGGTCACCCAGCGGCAGTTCGGTCAGCGGCCACTGGCTGTGGCCTTCGGTCCAGGCCTGTTGCAGGCGCTGGTACTGGCTGGGCGGTACCGACAGCTTCGCGTAGCCGACCAGATCGTCCTCGGCCAGGCGCAGGGCCATCGCCTGCACCGCCGCGACCGGTTCGGCTGCCGGCTTGGCTGGATCATCGGCTGATTCGCGGCACGCGGCCACCGCCAGCAGCAGCATGGCTGCCAGCCCCCATCCACGCGCAGACCTTCCTCGCACCGCCACGCTCATGCAATCGGACTCCCCGGACCGGTCCGCATCTTGCGGCCTGCGACGTGACAGCGGCAAGCCGGGACGTCACGGTTTCCGCTGTTGCCTGTGCAAGTCACTGACGGGAATAAAAAAAGAGCCGGGATCACGGGGATCACAGGCTCTTCAAACCGGCGCAGGGCCGGTGGACAGTGTTGTGGCACATGTCCGGTCCGAGGACCGGATGGCGGCGATCCTACGCTGCCGCTCAAGTTAAGGCAATACTTCACGTAGTGCACCTTAAACTATTGATTTTATTGATTCACCTGATGATGGGGGTGGACGCAATGAAATCTACGGCAGGTTTTGCGGCGATTCGGGCACAACCGCTCGGTAGACAGATGCAAAAACGCCATCCCGCGCGGGCCGGGATGGCGTTCGGGCCTGCAGCCTTCGCAACGGAACCTCAGCGCGCACCCAGTGCCGACGCGATTTCCTGCTGGATGGCCCGGGCCGCGGCCTGCGGATCGGTGGCCAGGCGGATCGGACGGCCAACCACGATGGCATCGGCACCATCGGCAAACGCCTGGGCCACGCCAACGGTACGCTTCTGGTCATCGCCGACCGGGCCACCGGGGCGGATGCCCGGGCAGACGATCGAGAACCCGGCGCCGGTCGCGGCGCGAATCGGGCCGGCCTCCTGGCCCGAGGCGATCACGCCATCGATGCCGGCCGCCTGCGCGGCCAGCGCGCGTTCGACCACCACCTCCACCGGTTCACGGTCGATGCCCATCTGCGCCAGGTCCGGGCGGCCCATCGAGGTCAGCACGGTCACCGCCAGCAGGCGCATGTCGCTGCTGTTGGCGGCGGCGCAGGCTTCCATCATCGCCGGGTGCCAGCCGTGGATGGTGGCGTAGCTGACCGGCCACTGCGAAAGGCGCTTGATCACCGCCGCGGCGGTGGCCGGGATATCGAAGAACTTCAGGTCGACGAACACGCGCTTGTCGCGGCGGGCCAGCTCGTCCAGCACCTGGAAGTACTCGCCCGACGCCAGCAGTTCCATGCCGATCTTGTAGAACGCCACGCTGTCGCCGAGGCGGTCGACCCACTCCAGCGCCTGCGCGCGATCAGGCACGTCCAGCGCGAAGATCAGGCGCTCGTCGTCGCGCAGCGGCAGTGGCGCGCGGCTCATGGTGCGTAGTCCAGGGCAGCGCGCTTGGCGTCGTGGCGGGCCTGGCGCGACTGGCTGTAATCGTTGTTGAACTGCGCCGGCTCGAAGCCACCGTAGGTCGGGTTGGGCAGCATCCACCAGCGCTCGCCGAACCAGTCGTGGTACTGCTGCAGCAGTGCGTCACGGCCGTCGTTGGTGTTGGCGGTCACTTCCACGAAATCGCCCAGCTGGTCGCCGAACTGCATCAGCACGCGGTACTTCTGCCCGGCCAGGCGGCGGCGGCAGTTCTTCTCGCTGCCGGCCTGCTCGCAGCCCGGCACCACCGTGCCCAGGCCAAGGAACACGCTGTCGTCGGCCACCGGCAGGCCCTGCTCGCGCAGGTTGGCCAGGGTCGCGTCCTTCAGGTGCACGGCGCGGTTGGAGATGTACAGCAAGGTCACGCCCTTGGCGTTGGCGGCCTTGGCGAAATCGACCACGCCCGGGATGGCCTTGGCCTTCTTTTCGGCCACCCACTGGTCCCAGCTCAACTCATCGTATTCCTTGCCGTCGCGCACCAGGCGCGCCTGGTAGGGCGAGTTGTCCAGCACGGTCTCGTCCACGTCCAGCACCACGGCCGGCTTCAGGCCCTTGGCCTCGTTGCCGCGTTCTTCCGGCACCAGCGCATCCCAGTGGGCTTCCTTCAGCGCGGCGTCCAGGTGGTCGGCGGCGGCGCGGTAGGTCTGCTCGGTGATCGCCTTGTACTCCTGCGCACGCTGCATCCACAGCACTGCATTGAGGTTGTCATTGGCAGTGGCATCGAGCGCGCCGTCGGCTTTGGCAGCGGCGGCCGGGGCCTCCGGTGCGGCGGCTTCAGCGGCAGGCGCATCCACGCGCTTGCAGGCGGACAGGCCCAGCGCCGCAGTGGCGAGCAGGGTCAGGGACAGGGAAACGGGACGACGCATGGATTCACCGGCAATCAGATATACCGGCGCATTTTACCGGCAAAGGCGGCGCCGGGACGGCTATGCTTGGCGGTTGACCCGTTGCCCTTCCGGAGGCCGCCATGACCGATTCCGTCCAGACCCCCGACGTCCCCCTGCTCGACGCCGTGCAGGCCCGCCTGCTGGGCTGCCTGGTGGAAAAGGAGGCGACCACGCCGGACACCTATCCACTGACGGTCAACGCCGCCCAATCGGCCGCCAACCAGAAGACCGCGCGCGAGCCGGTGATGAACGTCGATGCCGGCAGCGTGCAGCACGCGCTGCGCCAGCTGGAGGCGTTGGGCCTGGCCCGCCAGCACTTCTCCTCGCGCGCGGACCGCTACGAGCACCGCCTGCAGGCCGCGCTGGACCTGACCCGGCAGCAGACCGTGCTGCTGGCGCTGCTGCTGCTGCGTGGGCCGCAAACCCTGGGCGAGCTGGTGTCGCGCAGCGAGCGTCTGTACCGTTTTGCCGACACCGACGAAGCCCGCCACGCCATCGAGCGCCTGCAGCAGCGCGCGCTGCTGGTGGTGCTGCCGCGTGCCAGCGGCCAGCGCGAAGACCGCTACATGCACCTGCTGTGCGGAGAAGTGGACGGCGCGGCACTGGCAGCGAAGTACGCCAGCGGCGGCGGTGGCAGCAGCGATGCGGCCGATCCGGGCCTGGCCGAGCGCGTGGCCCGGCTGGAAGCGGCCGTGGCCGAGCTGCAGGCGCAGCTGGACGAACTGCGCGGCTGAGGGGGTGGGTGCCGACCGTTGGTCGGCACTGCATCTGAATCGTGCCGACCAACATCAGGGGTCAGACCTGCGCCGCACCCGGCGTGGCATACAACCGGCTCGGGCTGTCCACGCCCGGCAACTGGATCACCCCGCGCGTCTGCATACCCAGGCCCTGCAGGATCTTCCCGGACACCACGTTGTCCAGATCGGTGATGCCATACAGATCGTGCAGGCCCAGCGCTCCACGCGCATGCGCGAACACCGCGCGTGCCGCCTCACCGGCATAGCCCTGCCCCGCGAATTCCGACAGCACCGCATAGCCGATGTCCGGCCCCGGCAGGCCATCCCGCCGCACCAGCCCGGCGTTGCCCAGCCAGGCACCATCGGACAACCGCTCGATGGCATACATGCCGAAGCCATTCAACGCATAGCTGTGCAGCACCCGCAGCGCAATGTACTCGCGTGCCTGTTCTTCGTCGCGCACGTTGCGGTCACCGATGAAACGCACGAAGCCCGGATCGTTGAGCAGGGCCAGCATCGGTGCCGCATCACGGTCAGGTTCAATGGCCCGCAGCCGCAGGCGCTCACTCTCGATCGGTTGCACAGGCAGACCTCCAGCCGAAACCCCGATTCTGCCTCAACCGCCGGCTGTTGCTTTTGATTTCCTCTGCATTGCCGTGGAAGGAAGCGCCCGGAATCTGTCAGAGGCCGGTCGAGGTGGGTTCGCGGGGGTATCCGCGCCATGGATGGCGCGGCTAAGCCCCCAAGGACGGGTTCACGGCGTCCCCCGCGAACCCACCCCGACCGGCCACACTGCGGAACCAACGCGTGCTCCACCACGGAGGGGCGGCGCCGTTGGAGCGCCCTAGTCGAACAACGCCTCGATCGCCGCCAACCCCGCACTCGCCCGTTCCTTCTTGCGCGCCGCATCGGCCACCGGATCGGCGCCATCGCGCTGGATCTCCTCGGCCGGAATCTCCTCGAAGAACCGGCTCGGCTTCAGCCGCACATGCTCGCCGAACTTGCGCGTCAGCTTGCTGTAGCTCATCCACAGCTGGATCTTGGCGCGGGTGATGCCCACGTACAGCAGGCGCCGTTCTTCCTGCAGGTTGCCCTCGTCCAGGCTGACCTGGTGCGGCAGCACGCCGTCCTCGCAGCCGACGATGAACACGTACGGGAATTCCAGGCCCTTGGAAGCGTGCAGGGTCATCATGCGCACCTGATTGCCGCCCTCGTCCTTGTCGCTGCGCGACAGCAGCGCCAGCTGGCCGGCCAGGTCGGCGGCGGTTGCACCGCGCGGGCCGCCCTCGAACCACTGCGCCAGTTCCTCGATGTTGTTGGCGCGGCGCTGGTAGCTGGCCTCTTCCTTGGCCTGCTGGCGCAGCTCGCTCAGCAACCCCGATTCCTTGGCCACCTTGCGGATCATGTCGCCGGACGTCACTTGGCGCATCTGTGCACGCAGGTCGCGCAGGATGTCGGTGAAGCGCGCCAGGCTGTTGGCCGCGCGCGGTGGGAGCTGCTGCAGGGCACCGATGGTTTCGGCCACATGCGCCATCGGCATGTCCTTTTCCTGGGCCAGCTCGGCCAGCTTGGCCAGCGTGCCGGCACCGACGTCGCGCTTGGGCGACTGCACCGCACGCATGAACGCGGTGTCGTCATCCGGGTTCACCAGCAGGCGCAGCCAGGCCAGCGTGTCCTTCACTTCCTGGCGTTCCAGGAACATGGTGCCGCCGGTCAGGTGATAGGGAATGCGCAGCAGCTGCATCGCCTTTTCCAGCGGGCGCGACTGGAAGTTGCCACGGAACAGGATGCAGAAGTCACTCCACGGCACGTTGCGCGATTGCGCCACGAAGGCGATCTCGGCGGCGACCTTCTCCGCTTCATGTTCGCTGTTGCGGCATTCCCAAACACGGATGCGTTCGCCGTCGGCCTGGTCGCTCCACAGCTTCTTCAGGTGCTCATGCGGATTGTTGGCGATCAGCGCGTTGGCGGCGCGCAGCACGCGGTTGGAGCAGCGGTAGTTCTGCTCCAGCTTGATGATTTCCAGCATGGGGTAATCGCGCCCCATCTGCTGCAGGTTTTCGGGATTGGCGCCACGCCAGGCGTAGATCGACTGGTCATCGTCGCCGACGCAGGTGAAGTTGCCCTTCTCACCGGCCAGCTGCTTGAGCAGGCGGTACTGCGCGTCGTTGGTGTCCTGGCATTCGTCCACCAGCAGGTAGCCGATGCGCTCGCGCCAGGCCAGGGCGATGTCCGGATTCTCTTCCAGGATCTGCACCGGCAGACGGATCAGGTCATCGAAGTCCACCGCATTGAACGCGGTCAGCCTCAGCTGGTATCGCTCGTAGACGCTGGCCGCTTCCTTCTCGCGGTTGCTGCGTGCGGCGGCCATCGCCTGTTCGGGCGACAGGCCGGCGTTCTTCGCGCGCGACACCAGGTTCTTCATGTCCTCGATGTCGTCGGGCTTGGCCCCGTGCATCAGGTCCTTGATCTGCGCAGCGGCATCGTCGGCGTCGAAGATCGAGAATCCACGCTTCAGGCCCACCGCCGCGTGCTCGATCTGCAGGAACTTCAGGCCCAGCGCATGGAAGGTGCAGATCGTCACCTCGTCGGCATCCTGCTCGCGCAGGCGCTTGGCCACACGCTCGCGCATTTCCTTGGCCGACTTGTTGGTGAAGGTGATCGCCGCGATGCGGCGTGCCGGGTAGCGGCCACAGCTGATCAGGTGGGCGATCTTTTCCACGATCACGCGCGTCTTGCCGCTGCCCGCGCCGGCGAGCACCAGCAGCGGACCTTCGATGTGCAGGACGGCGGCGGCTTGGGGGGGATTGAGACCGTGCATGGGATGGGGATTGTAGCGGGGCGGGGTGACGACCACAGCGGCCTGCCGGCGGGGTTGCTGAACGGCTTCGGCGAAGCGGGGCCGCGGCGTACAATCCGTCGATGGCCAAGCTCTACTTCTACTATTCGGCGATGAACGCCGGCAAGACCACCACCCTGCTGCAGAGCGCCCACAACTACCGCGAGCGCGGCATGCGGGTGGCGATCCTGACCCCGCGCCTGGACGATCGTGCCGGCGCCGGCGTGGTTGCCTCGCGGATCGGCCTGCGCGCCGAGGGCATGGCCTTCGACCGTGATACCGACCTGCAGCGCTGGGTAGAGCAGGACCTGGCGGCGAACGGTCCGATGGGCTGCGTGCTGGTGGACGAAGCCCAGTTCCTCACCCGCGCCCAGGTCTGGCAGCTCAGCGAGGTGGTCGACCAGCTGCGCATTCCGGTGCTGTGCTACGGGCTGCGCACCGACTTCCGCGGCGAACTGTTCGAGGGCAGCCAGTACCTGCTGGCCTGGGCCGACGAGATGCAGGAGATCAAGACCATCTGCCACAGCGGCAAGAAGGCAACGATGACGGTACGCGTGGATGAGCATGGCCACGCAGTACAGGACGGCCCGCAGGTGGAGATCGGCGGCAACGACCGCTACGTGTCGGTCAGCCGCGCCGAGTTCAAGAAGATCACCCGCGGTGAAGGGCGTATCGATCCGGCGCAGGCCCCGCTGCCGCTGTAAGGGGTGTTCTTTTGCAGGGCTTGCAGCCCTGCACCTGCTCAACGCAACGGCAACGGCAACGGCCAAAGCCAAAGCGGCACCGCGGGATGGCGGGGCGGTGTGGGTGGGCAGGACACGCCGTAAACCCGTCCCTGGGGGCTCGATGGCGCCATCCATGGCGCCAACGGTCCTGCCCACCCACACCGCCCCACCTCTGACAATTTCACGCGGCTGTTGGTGGGTGCCGACCGTTGGTCGGCACATCTGTCAGATATCGAAGTTCATCTATCGACATTCATCTGGGTTCAGAGCCCGTTGCGCAGCAACGGGATCCGACCCCGTGCTCCGACAGATCGCGGCGATCTGTCGAAGGCGGGGTGGGTCCGGTTGAGGGGGCGTGAGCGCCATGGATGGCGCGACCGAGGCTACATGGACGTATTTACGCCGTCCCCCTCAACCGGACCCACCGCGCCTCCCCACAGGAAACCAGCTTCTGCCGTTGCTTCGGCTCTGGCCTCTGCAGGTGCAGGGCTGCAAGCCCTGCAAACCCAACCCCCTCTTAGTACAGCGTGCGCTCCGGCGCTCCGGCCGGCGGCGGGGTGTACTGGTACAGCCAGGTCTCCGTGAGGGTCTTGCCACCACTGCGCAGGAACAGGCGGATGTCGATCTGCTCGGTACTGCCTTCCGGCGGCACCAGGTCGAACATCGCGCGGTAGCCGTTGATCTCGCGCAGCGGCCGCGCCGACACGATCTCGACCCGGCCCCGGCTGGCTTCCACCACCGCCTCGACCTCGCCCTTGTCGATCAGCCTGGCCAGTTCGCCACCTTCGAAGTCCACCGCGAAGCGCCAGCTGAAGTACTCGCGCTTCTTGCCGACCACACCGCCCAGGCCGGTGCGGCTGGCCACGCAGTGCGCCATCGGCGGCCGTGCCGGCGGCTCGGCGCCCCAGTACAGGCGGTAACCGACCAGCAGCTCCTGGCCCGGCTGCGGCTTTTCCTTGGGATTCCAGAACGCCACGATGTTGTCGAAGGTCTCGTCCACGGTGGGGATCTCCACCAGCTGCACCGAGCCCTCGCCCCATTCGCCCTTCGGCTCCACCCACAGGCACGGCCGCTTCTCGTAGAACACGCCGTCATCCTGATAGTGGTCGAAGTTGCGGTCGCGCTGCAGCAGGCCGAAACCGCGCGGGTTGCGGTCCACGAACATGTTGAAGCGCAGGTTGCGCGGGTTCAGCAGCGGGCGCCAGATCCATTCGCCGGCACCGGTCCACAGCGACAGGCCGTCGGTATCGTGGATCTCCGGGCGCCAGTCCCAGCCCATGCGGCGGTCGTTCTCGCCCACCTGGTACATGCTGGTGCACGGCGCGATGCCCAACCGCTCGATCGCCTTGCGCGGGTACAGCGCGCTGTCGATGTCCATCAGCAGCACGTCACCGTTGGTGATCGCGAAGCGATAGGCACCGGCCACGCTGGGCGAATCCAGCAGGCCGTAGACCACGATCGTGTCCGAATCAGCCGACGGCTGTTCCAGGTAGTAGGCGATGAAATCCGGGAATTCCTCCGGCTTGCCCATGCCGGTATCGATCGCCAGGCCACGCGCGGACTGGCCGTACTGACCCTCCTTGCCGACCGCGCGGAAGTAACTGGCGCCGAGGAAGGCGGCGAAATCGCGGTCGGTGTCCTTGCGGGTGTTCAAGCGGAAACCGGCGAACCCCAGGTCGGCCGGCAGCTCGCCGTCCTTGATGCCGCTCTTGCCGTAGTTGAATGCCGCGCCGTCATAGGCCAGCTCCTGCGCCTTGCCGTCGACCACGTCGAACATGCGCACCGGCGAATGGAAGTACAGGCCCAGATGGAAGAACTTGGCCTGGAACTTGCCTGGCTGGTCAGCCCACAGCGCATGGTCCTGGCGGTAACCGATCGACTGGTACTGGTCCCAGTCCAAGCCTTCCAGGCGGCCCGGCAGCACCCGCTTGTGGCTCTTGTAGGGCGCCTGTGCCAGCGCGCGCGCCTGGCCCTTGAGGGTAGCGAAGTCGAACGGCTGCGGCTGGCCGAGGCGGCGCAGGCCCATCTGGCCGCTCCTGCTGGCCGCGCACGCGGGCAGGGACGGCAGGCCGAATGCTGCCAGGGCGAGGGAGGCATTGCGGATGAAGTCGCGTCGTTGCATGCAGGCGCGTCAGGCACGAAGGGAAGGTCGGCCATGATAGGCAGACAAACGTTAACGGGCAGCGGAGACGTCTCCTGCCCGTTCAGCTGCCGCTGGCCGCCCGGCTCAGCGCTGGCAGTGGTTGCACCAGACGCTGGCGCGCTGGCCGATGGTGGCGTGCTTCAGCGCGCGGCCACAGTTCGGGCATGGCAGGCCGTCGCGGCCGTACACCAGCAGTTCCTGCTCGAAGTAGCCCGGTGCGCCGTCAGGGCTGATGAAATCGCGCAGCGTGGTGCCGCCCCGGGTGATCGCATAGCCGAGAATTTCCTTCACCGCCCCGGCCAGCCGCTGGTAGCGTTCGCGCGAGATCTTGCCCGCCTCGCGCAGCGGGCTGATGCCGGCCTTGAACAGGCTCTCGGCGGCATAGATGTTGCCGACGCCCACCACCACCGCCTGGTCCATCAGGAAGGTCTTCACCGGCGCACTGCGGCCCCGGCTGCGGGCGAACAGGTAGTCGCCGTCAAACACGTCGTCCAGCGGTTCCGGGCCCAGCCCCTGCAGCAGCGGGTGGACTTCGCCGGCCGGCTGCCAGAGCAGGCTGCCGAAGCGGCGCGGGTCGTTGAAGCGCAGCAGGCGGCCGTTGTCCAGGCTGATGTCGACGTGGTCGTGGGCGCGCAGCGGGGTATCGCCAGGCAGCACGCGCAGGCTGCCGGACATGCCCAGGTGCAGCACCGCGCTGCCGACGGCGGTGTCCAGCAGCAGGTACTTGGCGCGGCGACGGATCTCCTCGATGCGCTGGCCCGGCAGCAGCTCGGCCACTTCCGGCGGAATCGGCCAGCGCAGGTCGGCGCGGCGCAGGATCACGCCATGCACGCGACGACCCTGCAGGTGCGGCGCCAGGCCGCGGCGGGTGGTTTCTACTTCGGGCAGTTCGGGCATGGGGTGATTCTACGCCCGCTCAACGCGGCGGCGCGGACAGCTCACGGGCGTCGAGGAAGCCATCACCGTTGGCATCCTGCTTGTGGAAGCGCTGCACGATCACCTGCCGCTGCTGCTCGCGGCTGATCGCCCTGCCCTTGCCACCGGGCAGCTCCTCGGCCGTCAGCACACCATCACCGTTGCGGTCCATGCGGTCGAAGGCATACAGCATCCACTGCACGTACTCGGATTCACTCACCCGGCCGTCGCCATCGCTGTCCATCCGCTGCAGATAGCTGGCGGTATCGGTGACCTGGGCCAGCGCCGCACCCGGCAGCAGCGCCGCCAGCAGTAGTCGGTACCTTGCCCTCACGCGCCCACCAGGCTGTAGCCCTTCAATCGCGCGGCGTAGGCCTGCAGCGCGGCAATGCCACTTTCCTCGGCCTCGCGGCACCAGGCCTGCAGCTGATGCAGGCGCTCGGCCGCATCGTGGCCGCGCGCTTCCAGCAGCGCGGCCAGGCGCCCCCGGTACTCGACCAGGGTGCGGATGCGCGGGCGCTGTGCCACCCAGGCGCTGAGCTGGGCACGACTGTCCGGCTTCAACCAGCGACCGTCGTTGACCAGGCCACGGCGCAGCCGGCGCGGCAGCAGGCGGCGCAGCTTGGCCCCGGCCTGTGCCGCTTCCTCGCGCAGGGCCGGCATGAACACGTTGCGCTGGTAGTCGGTCATCGCCTGGAAGCGGTGCGACAGCAGCGCCTTAAGGGTCTCGGCATCGGGCACGGCGATGTTCGGGCGTACGTCCATGGCCGGTGCCACCCGCAGCACCTTGGCCAGGCGCAGCGCCTGCAGCAGGCGGATCGCACTCCAGCCGATGTCGAATTCCCAGCGCCGCATCGCAAAGCGCGCCGAGCTGGGGAAGGCATGGTGGTTGTTGTGCAGCTCCTCGCCACCGATCCAGAACCCCCACGGCGTCAGGTTCGTGGAGGTATCGGCGGACTCGTAGTTGCGGTAGCCCCACCAGTGGCCCAGGCCATTGACCACGCCGGCTGCCCAGAACGGGATCCACGCCATCTGGATCGCCCACAGGGCCACGCCGGGCAGGCCGAACAGCACGCTGTTGATTGCCAGCAGCAGCACCGGGCCCAGCGTGGCGTGCGGTGTGTACAGGTGGCGCTCGATCGCATCGTCCGGGGTGCCGCGCCCGTACTGCTCAATGTCCGCGCGCATACCACGCGCTTCCCGATACAGCTCCACGCCGTGCCAGAACACCCTGCCGATGCCGCGGGTGACCGGGCTGTGCGGATCGTCCTCGGTCTCGACCTTGGCGTGGTGCTTGCGGTGGATGGCCACCCATTCCCGGGTGATCATCGAGGTGGTCAACCACAGCCAGAAGCGGAACAGGTGGGCCAGCGCCGGGTGGAAGTCGACCCCGCGATGGGCCTGGCTGCGATGCAGGTACAGGGTCACCGAGAAGATGGTGATCTGGGTGAAGACCAGCAGCACGGCCAGCATGGCCCACCACCCCAGGCCGAGAACACCACCGGTCAACAGGGACATCAGGGCATCAGGCATGGCAGCTCTCCGGATCCACGCGGGGATGGCAGACATGATGGGCGCTTGCGTTGCAAACTGCATCCCTGCGGCGGTGCTTGGCATCGCCATCCGTGGCACCGTTCACAGTTGGGGACCTGAGTTGTCGAGCCTTGATCCACGCGCCAGCCGCATTTCCGCCGCCCCGCCCGTCGCGGAGCTGCCCCCCTTGATCGAACTGGACCGCGCCACCGTGGTGCGTGGCCAGGTGAAGGTGCTTCATGGGCTCAGCCTGCGCATCGCGCAGGGCCAGCACACCGCCCTGCTCGGCCCCAACGGCTGTGGCAAATCGACCTTCATCAAGCTGATCACCCGCGAGCTGTACCCGCTGGCGCAGGTCGACGGCTCCGTCGCGGTGAGGGTGCTGGGCCAGAACCGCTGGCAGGTGGACCGGCTGCGCTCGCAGCTGGGCATCGTCACCGGCGACCTCAGCAGCAACCTGGCCGACATGCCGGGGCTGACCGTGGAACAGGCGGTGCTGTCCGGCTTCTTCGCCAGCTACGTGGTGCCCGGCTTCCGCGAGGTGACCGCCGACATGCGCGCACGTGTCGGCGAGACACTGGCGATGACCGGCGCGCTGTCCCTGCGTGAACGTGCCTACGCCGAGCTGTCGGCCGGCGAAACCCGCCGCGTGCTGATCGCGCGCGCGCTGGTCAACCGGCCGCAGGCGCTGCTGCTGGACGAACCCTCCACCGGGCTGGACCTGGTCGCCCGCGAGCAGCTGGTGGCGACCATGCGCGTGCTGGCCCAGCAGGGCATCACCCTGGTGCTGGTGACCCACCACATCGAAGAGATCATTCCCGAGATCGAACGCGTGGTGCTGCTGCGTGACGGCCGCGTACTGGCTGACGGTACCCGCGCCGAGCTGCTGCGCAACGAACCGCTGTCGGCGGTGTTCGGTGGCGCGATCACGGTATGCGAGCAGGAAGGCCGGCTGACCGCGTACGCGGGATAATCGACATGCCACTGTAGAGCCGAGCCTATGCTCGGCTGCTTCTGGCCGCGGGGAACGGCAGCCGAGCATAGGCTCGGCTCTACAGAAAACGGTACAGCGGGCCGGAACCCCGCCCGCTGCACCCTTGCTCAGAACTTCAACGCCAGCGCGCGCGACTCGATCGGTGCCATCCGGCTCTGGTCCTGCAGCTGCAGGTCGCGCAGCTCGTACGGTGCGCCGAAACCGGCCGGCAACGCAGCCTGGTCGAACGGCAGCACCAGCTGGCCGGCGCCTGGGCCATCGAACCACGCTGCTGCATGTGCCTGCGCGACCGGCTTCATCCGGCCATCACGGGCCGTGGCATACAGCGTGCCGCGTGCCTCGTAGCGGCCTGCCGCAGCCACCTGCAGCGGCAGCGCCACCTGGCGGCTGGACGGGTCCGGTGCTGCCTGGCCACTGAAACGCGCGGTCGGCCGTGCCACCGCGAAGGCCACCTTGCCATCGCGCAGCACGCCATCGGCCTGGGCGAACACCTGCAGCTCCCACAGCCCCTGCACGGTGCCGACGTCGGTCGGGATCCGCACCTGCGCGCGCAGGCTGCCATCGGTGGTGCGCAGCAGGCGCTGCGGCCAACTGCGGCCATCCGGTGCGACCAGCAGGGCTTCACCACCCAGGCCGCCACGACGCGATGCCAGCTGCGCGGTGGTGGCGCCGTCTTCCAGCAGGCGTGCCTGCAGCTGCACGTTGCCACCGGCCAGCACCTGCGCCTGGTTGGCCTGCACTTCCAACCGCAGCGGGCTGTTCGGCTCCAGCACCTGCACCACATAGCGGCCCTGCGCCTGCGCGCTCTGCAGCGTGTACGCACCGGCCGCACTGGTCGCGCCGGTGCGCAGCATGCTGCTGCCATCACTCACCGGCATGCCGGCATCCTGCAGGGCGCGCGCATCGACACTGCGCGCCACGCTGCTGCGGCCGGCCGGGTCGCGCACCTGCAGGGCGCTGGCCGGCAGCACGCGGGCACCTGCGGCCGGGCTCAGCTGGATCACCGCATCGGCCGCCGTCAGCGGCAACTCCAGGCCGCGTTGCAGCTGGGCGCCATCGACCTGCTGCCAGTAGCTGCGGCTGACCGAGGCATACGGCGTAGCCGCCTGCAGCGATTGCGCCGGGTCCAAGGCCCAGGCGAAGGACAGCGGTGCGCGTTCGCTGTCATCGGCCGGCAACGGCGCGGCAACCAGCGCAGCGGGCACCTGGTCGCCCGCGCGGGCGGCCTGCAGCGGCTGCGCGGCCTGCGCTGCGGAAAGGGACAATACTGCCAGCACGGCGCCGGCCAGCAGGGTGGATTGAATCGTCATGGTCGTCTCCCTCACTGGGTCAGGTCGTTGCGCAGCAGGGTGCCGAGGCCGAAGCACTCGCGGCGGCTCTGGTTGTGGCTGAGCGGTTCTGCGCCCTGGGTACGCGCCTTGTCGGTGAACCAGATGGTGCCGGCGGCCTTCTGGCTGCTGCACTCCAGGAAGCCATCGGAGCAGGACGACAGCCAGTTCTGGGTGAACTCCAGGCCGACGTTGGCGGCATAGCCGCCGCAGTAACTGTTGCTGTCCCACACCGCCGATTCCACGTCGCTGCCGACCACTGCGCGGAACGGCTTGGGCAGCGCCGGGCGACCGGCCGTGCCGTACAGGTTCTGCGCGTTGTAGGTGGCCATGCTGGCCACCTGCTGCTGGCGCACGGCGTCGTTCTTGTAGCCCAGCAGCCAGCCCAGCGAGGTTTCGAAGGTATTGCCGTTGAGTACCGCATCGGCCAGTGGCGTGCCCGCCGAGGACGGTGCCAGCGCGGTGACCTTGCGCACCGTGCGGATGATCTTCGGATAGCGGCTGTCGTAGGTCGGGTTGGACAGGATCCAGCGCACCACGTTGCCGCCGTTGGAATGGGTGATCACCACCAGCTGGGTGATGCCACGGCTGTCGATGAAACTGGTCAGCTGGTTGGCCAGGCAGCCGGCGGCCTCCGGCTTCCACATGTACTGGGTGAAGTCACAGTTGATGACAACGTAGTTGCTGCTGTTCGGCAGGCCCTGGCGCACGGTGTCGATGATCGCCGGCTGCCAGTAGTCCTGGGTGGCATTGGTCTGCGCGCCGGTGCCATGCACGAAGGCCACGCCGACCACGTCGGCGGCCTGCGCCGGTGCTGCTGCCAGCCCCAGAAGCAGGGCCAGGACGGTACTTCCTGTTGCGGTGCTGCGCATCGCTTCTCTCCCTCTGTCTTCGGATCCCCCCGACCCGGCTGGAACTGGACGGCCCCTGGTGCCTGCCGATGTGCCGATGCTCACGGCGCGGCCGTGTGAAAGTCCGTGCGCTGCGCCCGGATTCAGCAGACTGGCACGCTTCGATGACGTTCTTCATCTCCTGTGATGACCATGCCGGGTCTGGCCGTATGACCGATGGCCACTGCGGTGCCGCATACGGGCTGCGATCATGACGCGATGTTTTTCCTCCGGAGCCGTCCATGTCGTTGATTTCCCACCCCGCCCGCCCGCTGCTCGGCCTCGCCGTTGCCGTGGCCCTGGCCGGCTGTGCTGCCTCGGCCACCAAGCCGACCGCCGTCGAAGCCAACATCACCACCAAGGCGGTGGGCTATCTGGACAAGAGCGCTGTTCCGGCCAGCCTCGATCTGGTGCCGGCACCGCCGGTGGCCGGTTCAGCCGCCCTCGCCCTGGACGAACAGGTCAGCCGTGAAGCCCGCGCGCTGCGTGGCAGCCCGCGCTTCGCCCAGGCCGGCGTCGATGCGGAACTTGGCTTCCCCGAAGGTGCAAACCACTTCTCCTGCGCCGCCGACATCGACATCGATGCGGTGAAGACTCCGGCGCTGTATCGACTGCTGGAGCGCAGCCGGATCGACGCCAGCGCCGCCACCAAGGCGGCCAAGAACCACTACCAGCGCCCCCGCCCGTTCATGGTCAACGGTGAGCCGACCTGCTCGCCGAAGGACGAGGATGGCCTGCGCAAGAATGGTTCCTATCCATCCGGCCACACCTCGATCGGCTGGGCCTGGGCACTGATCCTGTCGGAGATCGCGCCGGACCGCGCCGATGCCATCCAGGCCCGCGGCCGCAACTACGGCGAGAGCCGCCTGGTGTGCAACGTGCACTGGCAGAGCGACATCCTCGAAGGCCGCTTCATGGGCGCCACCGCCGTCGCCCGCCTGCATGACAACGCGGCGTTCAACAAGGACCTGCTGGCCGCACGCAAGGAGATCGAGGCGGCGCGCAAGGCCGGTCGGCACTCCAGCCGCGACTGCGCCACCGAGAATGCGGTGCTGAAGGTGCGCCCGCAGAGCGCGCTGTAGGCCACGCCTCTGTAGAGCCGAGCCATGCTCGGCTCAGAGCAGCCGAGCGCAGGCTCGGCTCTACACGAAGCAGGAAACAGAAGGGCCGGCAGTGCGCCGGCCCTTCTGCATTGCATCAACGCAACCACCGCATCAGAACTTCGCGGTGAACTCCACGCCCCAGGTACGCGGCTCGTTGAGGAAGCCGGTCAGGTTGTTGAAGTCGATCGCGCCGACCACGCGGGTCTGGTTGGTCAGGTTGCGACCGAACACCGCCACGTCGTACTGGCCGTAATCCCAGTTGTAGCCCAGGCGCAGGCCGCCTTCCAGCGAACTGCGGCCGCGGAATTCCGGCGACTCGTAGATGAAGAAGTTCACCGCGCTGCGGTAGGCCCAGTCGGTGTAGGCGTACAGCTCGCTGCCATCGCTGAGCGGGAAGCCCACGCGCAGGGTCGCGTTGTGGATCCATTTCGGCGCCTGCGGCAGCGGGTTGCCGTTCACCAGCGCATAGGTGCCGCCGTTGATGACCGTGGTCGGGTCGTTGATGGTGCAGCCACCGCCGCAGATCGCCACCGCAAGGTTCTTGTCCTTGATCTCGGTGTCGTTGTAGCTGCTGCCGAAGGTCAGCAGGACGTTGTCGGCCAGGTAGGCTTCCAGGTCCAGTTCCACGCCCTGGCCGATGGTCTTGTCGGCGTTGAGCAGGGTGGCGGTGTTGTTGGCACCGCCCACGGCGATCAGCTGCTGGCCGTCAACGTTGTAGCGGAACACGCTCAGGCCCAGGCGCGCGCGGCGCTCGAACAGGTCGGCCTTGATGCCGGCCTCGTACGAGATGACCTTCTCCGAATCGGCCTGCGACAGGCCCGGCGCAAAGGCCAGGCGGCCCTGGATCGACGGCGCGCGGAAGCCCTTGGCGACGCGGGCGTAGGCGTTGATGTCGTCGGTCAGCTTGTACACGCCGCTGACGTCCCAGCTGACGTCGTTGACGTCGGTGTTGGCCAGGTACGGGCCGCTGACCGGGGTGCCGAACGGAACGGCCTGCAGCACGCTGGCGCTGAAGTCCTTCTTGTCCTGGGTATAGCGCACGCCGGCACGCAGCTTGAAGCGGTCGGTGACATCGAAGTCGCCCGAAGCGAACACCGCCCACGCCTTGTTGCGCTGGTTCTGCACCACGTGGCCGGTCTGCGGATTGCCCGGGGTCAGCGAGTCGTAGTTGAAGTTGTTGATGGTCACGTCTTCATCGAAGTAGAAGACGCCGGCCTGCCAGTCGAAGCGGCCCCATTCGTTGGACTCGATGCGCACTTCCTGCGTCCACTGGCGGTGGTGCGGCAGGCCGTCGGCCGACTCCGACGAGAACGGAATCAGGCCCGGACCGTAGTTGCCGGCACCGAGGAAGGCCGCACCGTAGCCACCGTCGATGTCGCCACGGTTGAGCGACTCGGCGGTTTCATAACCGGTGATCGAATGCAGGGTCACCGAACCGAGGTTCCACTGCAGGCGCGCGCTGCCGCCCCAGGTCTCCAGGTCGGAGAAGTTGACGCCGTCGTTGGCCACCTTGTCGCGGTCGAAGTTCTCGACCAGCGAATTGCCGCCCTTCTGGATGATGTTGGCGCGGAACAGGCGCGCGGTGCCGTTGAGCTTGCGCTTGTGCAGGTTGAACAGTGCTTCGAAGTCGTCGCCTTCGTACAGGAACTGCACGCGGCCGGCGGCTTCGTCATAGCCTTCGAAGCCACTGTTGGGCGCACCGGCGCGGGTGTTGTCGACCCAGTCGTCGCGGCGCTGGTAGATGGCCGAGACGCGTGCCGACCAGCGGTCGGTCAGCGGGCCGCCGTAGGCGCCCTGCACGTTCCAGCTGTTGTAGCTGCCGTAGCCCACGCGCACGTAACCGTCGGCATCCTGCGAGGGACGCGCCGAATCGAACTTGACCACGCCGGCCGGGGTGTTGCGGCCGAACAGCGTGCCCTGCGGGCCACGCAGCACTTCCACGTTGGCCAGGTCGAACAGCGGGAAGCCCTTCAGCAGCGGGCTTTCTTGCACCACATCGTCATACACCAGCGACACCGGCTGCGAAGCATTGAGGTCGAAATCGGTGTTGCCCAGGCCACGGATGTAGAAGCGCGGGAAGGCGCGGCCGTAGGACGACTCGATGTTGAGGCTGGGCACGCGTGCGGCCAGGAAGCGGATGTCATCGCCGGCCGAGCCGAGCACATCCAGCTTCTCGCCCTGGATCGCGCTCAGTGCGACCGGTACGTCCTTGGCGTTCTCGACGCGCCGCTGCGCGGTCACCTGCAGGGCATCGAGGGCAACCGGATCCTTGGCAGCGGGAGTTTCCTGGGCGGCCGCAACCAGCGGCAGCAGGGCGGAAAGAGCGGCAACGAGGGGGCGCGCGACCGGAAGGCGGCCACGGGAAGTACGGGTCGGGGACATGGCGGTAGGCTGTGTTTGGAGGGGTGGTAAAACGGCGCTACCAGATAATTGTTGCAATACAGCACCTGCCCCGCAAATGCCCGCCGTTCATGGGCCTGTCGCCCCGGCCCGGGCGCCCTCGCTAGACTCGGGGGTTTCCAGCCCTGCGGAGCCGCCGCGATGACCCAGTGGTATTTCCATGCCTCCGCCCAGGCCGAGCGTATCGGCCCGCTTGATGACCAGGCTGCGCGCCGTTATGCGCGGGCCAACCCGCGCGCGCTGGCCTGGTGCCAGGGCATGAGCGGATGGACCTCGATTGCCGAGGTGCCGGAGCTGCAATCTGCGGCCCCGGGCATGCCGAACAGCCCGCCGCCGGTCCCCTCCGCCAGCGGCCGCGCCGACGACATCGAATTCCGCATCGTCGGCCATGAAATGCAGTTCGTGGAGATCGAGCTCGACCCCGGCGAGAGCGCCATTGCCGAGGCCGGCGCATTGATGTTCAAGGACGCCACGGTACAGATGGACACGGTGTTCGGCGCCGCCAACGGCGACCAGGGCGGCGGCTTCATGGGCAAGGTGATGGCCGCCGGCAAGCGCGTGCTGACCGGCGAGAGCCTGTTCGCCACCGTCTACACCCAGAGCGGCCACGGCAAGGGCAAGGTCGCCTTCGCCGCGCCCTACCCGGGCACGGTGCTGGCGATGAAGCTGGACCAGCACGGCGGCCGCCTGGTCTGCCAGAAGGACAGTTTCCTGGCCGGCGCGCGCGGCGTGCAGATCGGCGTGCAGTTCCAGCGCAGGATCATGACCGGCCTGTTCGGCGGCGAGGGCTTCATCATGCAGAAGCTGGAGGGCGACGGCTGGGTGTTCATCCACGCCGGCGGCTGCGTGGTCGAGCGCGAGCTGGCTGCCGGTGAACGCCTGGACGTGGATACCGGCTGCGTGGTGGCGTATCACCCGACGGTGGACATGGACGTGCGCCGTGTTGCCGGCATCAAGAGCATGCTGTTCGGCGGCGAAGGCGTGTTCCTGGCCACGCTGACCGGTCCGGGCAAGGTCTGGCTGCAGTCGCTGCCGTTCTCGCGCCTGGCCGGCCGCATGTGGATGGCCGCGCCGCAGGGCGGCGGCCAGAACCGCGGCGAAGGCTCGGTGCTGGGCGGCCTGGGCCGGATGCTGGACGGCGACAACCGGTTCTGACCGCCTCGCGGTAGTGCCGGCCGCTGGCCGGCTGTTTCACGAGGGTGCCGGCCGCTGGCCGGCACCCGACGGGCAACAGATTTGCCGGCCAGCGGCCGGCACTACCCCGGCTGTTCGCCCGCGTGCGAAGCTTCACCCATGCTGACCCTGCAACGCGGCAGCCACCACGGACTGCTCATCGCACCGCGCTGGCCCTCTACCCGCATCCAGCTGGAAGAAGAAGTGCTGCAACGTTTGCTCGACGCGCAGGCATTGCTGCCTGCCGGGCTGGGCCTGCTCGTCACGCGCGGCTTCGAACCCAGCCACAGCCGGCTCGGCGGCTTCCGTCGTGGCGTGCGTTGGCTCGGCATCGCGGTGTTCCGCGCCTGCTATCCGCAGCGCCATGATGAAGTCGATGCCATCTTCGGCGCCAACGGCCACGACATCGATGGCCGTCATATCGATGTCTCAGTGGTATTGCACGGCAAGCGGCTGCGGCTGCTGCCACTGGGCGTGTTCACCCCGCCGCGCTGGCAGCAGCGTCGCACCGCCCGCCATGCCGAAGCGATCGCCCGGGTGAAGCGCAGCCTCCAGCACTGCGGTTTCGAGCTGCATCACAACCCCACCGAAGCCCTGCAGATCCACTGCGATTATCGTCCGCGCTGACCTCGCAGTCGGCCACGCATGCCGTGCCTTGTGCTCACGGATGCAAATGCTTCTCTTTTACTGTAAGGTGTAGCCGCTGCCCTTGCCGCCGCGGGCTGTTCCCTTTCCCAGTTGTCGCCCGCCCCGTGTCCACGCCTGTCGAACCGACGGATGTCGCGCAGCTGTGCGCGGCCCACTACCAGCCGCTGCACGCCCATGTCCGCCGTAAACTCCCGCAACGCAGCGACGCCGATGATGTCGTCCAGGAGACCTGGCTGCGCGTCGTCAGAATCGCCGCCAGTGGCCTGCTGAGCAATGGCCGCGCCTACCTGTACCGCGTCGCCCACAACCTGATCGCCGATCACTACCGGCAACGCCAGCGCCGTCGCGAAGAGGTGCTGGATGACACGCAGTTGAATGCCATCGCCGATCCTGCGCCGCTGCCCGAGCAGCGACTGCTCGACGCCGAACAACTGCGCCACCTCGACGCGATCATCGCCGCGCTGCCACCACGCTCGCGCCAGGTGTTCCTGCTGGCCCGTGTGGAACAGTTGGCGCTGGCCGAGATCGGGCGCCAGCTGGGGATCAGCCGGCAGACCGCGCACGGCCATCTGCTGCGCGCCCTGGTCGCGTTGCAGCAGGTGCCGGGCGCATGAGCCAGGAGACCATTGCACGCGAAGCTGCACGCTGGTGGCTGGATGCGCACGACGGCGACCGCGATGAGAACGCGTTCGAGCAATGGTGCCGGGCCGATCCACGCCATGCGGCGCAGTACCTGCACCTGCAGGAGTTGTGGCAGGCCGGTGCGGCGACGCCCAGCCTGCAGCGGCAACAGCAGCGCAGGCAACGCCGTCGCCTGCGCGAAGCCGGCATTGCGGTTCTGTTGCTGTGCGCGCTGGGTCTCTACAGCCGCCATGCCTCGCCACCCGTGGCACAGGTACTGCGTACGGCCGCTGGCGAGATCCGCGAGGAAACTCTTCCGGATGGTTCGCATGTCCTGCTGTCACCTGGCAGCGAAGTGAAGGTGCGCATCGATGGGCAGCGCCGCCAGCTCCAGCTGCAGCACGGCCAGGCCTGGTTCCAGGTCGCCGCCGATGCCGACCGGCCCTTCCAGGTGCATACCCCACAGGGCACCGTCACTGCACTGGGGACCGCATTCGATCTTGCCGTGCAGGGCAACAGCAGTGTGGTCACCGTTACCGAGCATCGCGTGCGCGTGGACAGCGGCAACGTCAGCATGCTGGCCGACGACGGCGAGCAGCTGCGCTTCGATGGGCAGTCAACAGCCCATGCAACAACCACCGCCCCCGGAACACTGGCCTGGCGCGAGCGGCGCCTGCACTGGGCCTCGGCCCCGCTGGCCGACGTCACGCAGGGCCTGGACCGCTGGCACGGTGGGCACACGTGGGTCGTCGGCGAGCAGCTGCGCCAGCAGCCGGTCACCCTGCTTGGCAGTGCCGACGGTGCAGCCAGCAACCGCGACCAGTTGGCCACTCAGTTGCAGGTGCGCGTGCTGCACCTCGGCGCGGGGATACAGGTGTGGCTGCCGCCACGCCGGGAACGGCGTGATGGACCCTGACATCCGGCCTGCGGCTGCGTCTACCCAGGATGACGACGCTCTGCGTCAGCCCCTGGAGCCCCCGATGCTGTGCCCCCGCCCCCTTGTCCTCGCCCTGTCGCTGGCCTGCACCAGCGCCCTTCCGCTGCTGCCCGGCAGTGCCCACGCACAGACCGCCACACGCACCTACGATCTGCCCGCCCAGCCGCTGGCGGCCGCGCTGGACGCCTACAGCCGGCTGACCGGTGTCGACCTGGTGATAGGCGCGGCGCTGCCTGCCGGGCATTCGGCCCCTGCTCTGCGCGGTGACTTCGACGATGCGCAGGCCCTGTCGCGCCTGCTGGCAGGCAGCGGCCTGCGACCGCGCTTCGTCGATGCGCGCCGCGCCGCCCTGGAACCGGCGCCGGCTGAACGCGCCGATGGCAGCCGTCGCACCGGCCCGCTGCGGGTGCAGGGCACTACCGCGCACGGCCAGGCACCGGGGGGCGGCGCCAGCCAGTATGTACCGGCCACCCGCGATGGCTTTGCGCCCTCGGTCGGCAGCGAGCGCGTGGCGATGGCCGAACGCCAGGAAGGCAACAGCCTGCTGCGCTCGATGCCCGGCACCCACAGCTTCCATTCGCGCAGCCAGCCGGGCCTGCAGGTCAACATCCGCGGCATGACCGGTGCCGGCCGGGTCAACACCATGATCGACGGTGTCACCCAGACCTTCCGCAACAATGCCGGGCATGGTTCGGGCGGTCCGTTCGCCTATGTCGATCCCTTCCTGCTGGCCGGTGTGGACGTGCAGCGCGGTGCGGTCGCTGGCGGTGACGGCGCTGGTACGCTGGCCGGCAGTGCCAACTTCCGCACCCTGGATATCGACGATCTGCTGGGTGAGGGCCGTGACTGGGGCCTGCGCGCCGGCTATCGCCATGGCAACAACGGCTATGGCAGCGGCCGCACCTTCGCCGGTGCATGGCGCCACAGCGAAGAAGGTGGCGACCGTCAGTTCGGCCTGCTGGCCGCCGCCAGCAGCAGCCGCAGCAGCGAATACGCGACCGCGCGTGGGCAGAAGAACAGCGCCGACCCCGGCAGCCAGCAGCCCAGCAGCTGGCTGCTGAAAGCACGCCTGCAGCCCAGCGACCAGCATCGGCTCGACCTGAGCCACATGCGTTACGAAAACGACTTCTACCACAACTACCCGTGGCAGATTTCCGCGCGCAACCAGCGCGCCAGCTACCAGTACACGCCCTATTCGCCATGGATCGACCTGCGTGCGACCTTCGCGAGCAACAAGACCCGGCTGTTCTATCCGCCGGTGGAAGATTCAAGCTACATCGGCCGCCGCACCCACAGCAGCCTGAGCAGCTGGACCGTCGACAACACCAGTCGCTTCGACATCGGCGCACTGCAGGCGCGCTGGAACACCGGCATCAAGCACCAGTCGGACATCTATGTGGCCGATACGCCCATCCTGCGCGGTGCCAACCCGCAGGGTCGCAGCCAGCTGGACAGCGTGTTCAGCACGCTGGAACTGCAGTACGACATCTACGCGCTGACTGCCGGCCTGCGCCAGGACCGCTTCGGCATCCGTGGCCACATCCCGGTGTGCTCGGATGTACCCGGCCAGTGCGCGGAGATCAATGGCGGCGACATCGACGTGCGGCGCAGCGAGCGCGCACTCAGCCCGAGCCTGGCGGTTTCACTGCAGGCCACTGACTGGCTGCAGCTGTTCGCCGAGGTCTCGCGGACGTCGCGTCCGCCGCGCGTGCAGGAGATGTTCTTCGAGAAGATCCCGCTGGAAGGCATGAGTGATGCCGATGGCGTTGGCGCCAACCCGTTCCTGCGCCGTGAGCGATCGCGCAACCTGCAGTTCGGCGCCAACCTCAGCGCCTCCTCGCTGCTGGTCGACGGCGACCTGGCGCAGCTGCGGGTCACCCGCTTCGACAACCGCATCCGCGACTACATCAAGCCGCAGTACCTGCTGATCGTGCATCCGCCGGAAGTGCAACCGTTCGTGGTGCCGATCGACGGCGATCCGCAACTCACTGCCTGGACCGATGCACTGGACGTGGACGACTTCAGCACCACCACGCGCTGGATGAACCACCCCGGCGTGGTGCGCATGCGCGGTATCGAACTGGAAGCGCATTACGCCAGCGAGCACTACCACACCACGCTCAGCTGGACCCGCTCGCACACCAGTGCGCCGGCCATCGAGTTCGTCAACCTGGAAGACATCACCTCCCTGCCCGACCGCTACTGGACGCTGGACGTGGGCGGCCGCTGGTGGCAGCAGCGCGTGCAGGCCGGCCTGCGCGCCGAGTACTCCGGGCCGACCGAGGAAGGCTACGACTTCTTCCAGACCCGCAAGACCGGCGGCACCGGCGTGCTGCTGGACTTCTACGCGAGCTTCAAGCCCCAGGCCAACACCACGCTGTGGCTGAACATCGAAAACCTGCAGAACAAGGCCTATGACAACAATGCCTCGATCGACAGCATCTTCAGCCCGATCCTGGACCGCGGCAACGGCCGTGGCCGCACCGTTTCGATGGGCGTCAATGTGGCGTTCTAGCCGTCGCTGGCTGCCCGTATGCCTGCTCGCGCTGGCCGCGGTGGCTGGCGCGCAGCCGGTGCCCGGCACAGTGATCGACCTGGCCACTGGCCAGCACCTGGACGAAGCCGCATTCGTGACACGCGCGGCGGACGCCCAGCGGCTGTTGCTGGGTGAACGCCATGATCTCGCCGGAGACCACGCCGCCCAGCGCTGGCTGCTGCAGGCCCTGCAGCGGCAGCGCCCGCAAGGTTCACTGGTGCTGGAAATGATCGCCAGCCAGCGCCAGCCACGCCTGCAGCGGGTGCAGCGCTGGCTGGCCAAGGGCAACCAGGCCGAAGGTGCACGCCTGCGGGAACTGCTGGACTGGGATACGCGCTGGCCGTGGGCCGCGTATGGCGGGCTGGTACGGGAGGCTGCCGATGCAGGCACGCCGTTGTTCGGCGGAAACCTGTCGCGTGCCGAGGTCAACGCGCTGCTGACCTCGACCGAGGGCGTGCGATTCCCGGTGGCCGCTGCCCGCCAGCGCCTGTCGGCGGTGGTGCTGGCCCAGCACGCAGACGCGGCACCGATGCTGGAAGGGATGCTGGCCGTGCAACAGGCCCGCGATACGCGCATGGCGCGGGTGCTGCTCGATGCGCCCGCGCCAGCGCTGCTGGTAGCAGGTCGCTGGCATGTACTGCGCGGTACCGGGGTACCGGGCTACCTGTCACAGGATACGCCTGCGCTGGTGATCGCATTGGCTTCACCGGGTGAAACCGTCGATGCAGCTGATGCCGATCTGCTGTGGGTGCTGGACGATGAGTGAGCGTGGCCAACACTGGCAGGCGATCGCGATCACCGTCGTCCTGCATCTGCTGCCACTGCTGCTGTTGGTGCACTGGGTCGCGATGCCGCCATTGCTGCCGCCGCCCGAGCAGGACGTGCGCATCAGCCTGCGCCTGCTGGAACCGGCCACGCCGCCGCAACCGGTGGAGGAACGCCAGGCCGAGACCCCCAGCCAGGCGCAGCAGGCCCGCGCCTCGCAGCCCACGAAGTCGCCGCCGCCACCCAAGCCTACGGCGGCACGCGAGGGAGAGCTGGCCGCCAGCGAAACGGGTGGGACGGGCCGCCAGCCACTGCCAGTCGCCCCGCCTGCGGCCGCGACCGATGCAAGTCCCGCACCGGCATCGATCACGGCCGCGCCGCCCGCTCCAGACGCGCCACCGGCAGACTTCCAGGCCGGCGCCGCCAGCGACCAGTGGGAAGCCCGCCTGATGGCGCGGCTGGAGCGTTACCGCTACTACCCTGCCGCCGCGCGCTCGCGCCGGCAGCAGGGCACTGCGTGGGTCAGGGCCAGCATCGACCGCGAAGGTCGCCTGCTGGCGCTGCGGCTGGAGCAGTCCAGTGGCCAGCCGATGCTCGATGACGCCGCGCTGCAGACCTTCCGTCGCGCGCAGCCGCTGCCGCCCATTCCCGATGAACTGAAGGCACCGCAGGAGCTGGTGGTGCCGGTGGAGTACTACCTGCGCTAGGCGGCATAAGCCTCCGCCTCGATCTCGAACAGCATGCCGTCCAGCGCCAGCCGCGGCACCGGGATCAGCGTGCAGGTGGGCGCCGAGCGGTTCGGCCAGCGCCGCCGCACCTGATGGGCGATGATGCCCAGCCGGTCTTCGTCGTGGTCCACCACCAGGATGCGCAACCGTGCGACATCGGCCAGGCTTGCCTGCGCCGACCGCAGCGCGATCTCCAGGTTGTCCAGCGCTTGCCCGACCTGTTCCTCGAAACCGGGGGAGAGATGGCCATTGGCATCCTCACCGCCCTGCCCGGCAATATGGATCACCCGCGCGGGCAGGCGCACCACCGCCACGTGCGAGTAGCCGTTGGCCGAAGGATCGTAAAGCCCCGCAGGATTGAACAGTTCCAGCAGGCCATGGCCGAGGCCCGGGGTGGTCAACAGGTTCATGCCGCGCGCCTCGTGGGGGATGCGAGGCAGTCTGCGACCTCAACATTGGTTCAGGTCAAACAGATCCGGTGCAACAGACCGGTCCGCCACGCGCAACGATCGCGCCCACGTGTAGATCCCGGCTCACGTCCACGCCGGATCGGCAGTGAAATCGATGGTCAGCCAGAACGTGCTGCCCCGCGCATCCAGCCGCACGGCGATCTCGTCGCGCATCGCATCGACCTCCCCCACTGAACCGAGCGGCGTGGCCGGATCAGCCAGCACATGGATCTCGATGAAGCGCATCCGCCCCATCTTCGCCACGTGGCTGGTGAAACCGAGGTAGCCACGCTCGGCCACGAACGCCTGCATCACCTGCTGCACGCGCCGGTCCAGATCGTCCGGCGCAACCTGCAGCACTTCACGCATGGCCTTCCACGCGCTGCGCGCCGGGACCGGCAATACCGCCAGGCTGATCAACGCCAGCACGATCGAATCCAGATACGGCACCCAGTGGTGCCACTCACCACCATGCAGGGCCAAGGCCAGCACGAAGGCCAGCACCACCGCCAGGCTCATCAGCCCGCCGAGCAGCCAGCCACGCACATCCAGCCATAACAACGCCGAGCGCAGGCGCCGCGCACGCTGCGCGACGAACGCGGCCATCGCCAGGTTGCTGGCACTCAGCAATGCCGCCCACCACAGCGCGGGCCCGAATCTCACCTCGTGCCCGCCCGTGGTCAAGCCGATCACCGCGTTGGCCAGCGCGTACACGCAGGCCAGCGACAGGATCACCCCGCCCAGCGCCTCGACCATCGGCTCAAGATGCCAATAGCCGTACTGGAAGCGCGGGCTCTGCTCCCGCGCTACCAGCCGCAGTACCGACAGCGACACCAGGGTCAACGCAACGTCGACGAGGCTGTACACGCCGTCGAACAGGATGGCCTGCGATCCCACCAGCAGGCCACCGCTGAAGCCGACCACGCTGACCGCGATGGTGACCCCGATCGAGAACTTCAGGATGCGTTGCTCGCGCGCGGTATCCATCGTTCGCCGAAGGGCCGACCGTCGCCGGTCAGGCCTTCAGTACCTCCACCTTGTACGAGGTCACATCGCCGTCGTTCTCGATGATGAGCCCGTGCACGTCCGACTCGAAGCCCGGAAAGCGGGCATTCTGCTCACGGGCGATGCGCAGCGACTGGATGATCGGCTCATCGCTGTCGCCAAAGCGCTCGCCCGGCATGATGGTCGGGATGCCCGGCGGGTACGGAACCAGCATGGTCGCCGCAATACGGCCACTGATCTGCTCGATATCGACCCGCTCGATCTCGCCCTTCACCAGGTGGTTGTAGGCGTCGGCTGGGGTCATCACCGGTGTCGGCAGATCCACGTACATCTCGCGCATCACCTTGGCCACGGCGAATTCCTGGTTGAACGAATGAAGCGCGTCGCACAGGTCGCGCAGGCCCCAACCGGCGTACGCGTTCGGATAATCAGCCGCCAGCGTGGGCAGTGCCTGGCTCAGCGGCGCGTTGCGGTCATACAGTTCCTTGAATGCCATCAGTTCGGTGACCAGGGTGCTCCACTTGCCCTTGGTGATGCCCATCGAGAACAGGAACAGCACCGAGTACAGGTTGGTCTTCTCCACGGTAATGCCGCGGCCCCACAGGAACTTGCTCAGCACCGCCGCAGGGATGCCCAGCTTGCCCATGCTGCCGTCCATCGCCAGGCCTGGGGTCAGCAGGGTCACCTTGATCGGGTCGATCAGCACATAGTCGTCGACCAGGTTCTCGAAGCCGTGCCAGTGTGCGTCCGGTTGCAGGTACCACTCTTCGCGCTTGGCCACCATCGGCGCCGGCGTATCGCCCTTGTCCAGACTGCGCTCGAGCCTGGTCGGCTGCCATACGCTGAACCACCAGTCGTCGCGCCCCAGGTCATCGCGGACATGCAGCATCGCGCGGCGGAAGGCAATCGCCTCGTCATGCATTTCCTGCACCAGCGAGCGGCCGGCATCGCCTTCCATCATCTTCGAGGCCACGTCACAGGCGGCGATCACCCCGTAATGCGGGCTGGTCGAGGTATGCATCATGAACGACTCGTTGAAGCGCTCGGCATCCAGGTTCCGTTGCGCCGAGTTGCGCACGTGGATCATCGACGCCTGCGAGAACGCCGCCAGCAGCTTGTGGGTCGAATGCGTGGTGAAGATGATCGCATCCTGCTCACGCGGCTTGCCCTTGGCCATGCCGTAGTGGTTCTCGTAGAAAGGATGGAACGCGGCGTAGGCGTACCAGGCTTCGTCGAAATGCAGGAAGTCGACCGCGCTGCCGATTTCGTCGGCAATCTTCTCGGCGTTGTAGCACAGGCCGTCGTAGGTCGAGTTGGTCACCACCGCGATGCGCGGCTTGGAGCCAGCCTGATAGGCCTTGCTGGCCAGCGGATTGGCGGCGATGCGCTGCTGCAACGATTCCGGCGTGAACTGATCCAGGCTGATCGGGCCAATGATGCCGTGTGCATTGCGGCTGGGGGTGAAGTACACCGGTACCGCGCCGGTCATGATCAACGCATGCAGCAGCGACTTGTGGCAGTTGCGGTCGACGAACACCACGTCGCCGCGCGCCACCGTGCCATGCCAGACGATCTTGTTGGCGGTGGAGGTGCCATTGGTGACGAAGAAGGTATGGTCGGCACCGAAGTTGCGCGCCGCCTCTTCCTCGGCATCCTTGATCGGGCCGGTGTGATCCAGCAGTGAGCCCAGCTCCGGCACCGAGATCGACAGATCGCTGCGCAGGGTGTTCTCACCGTAGAACTGGTGGAATGCACGGCCCACCGGTGACTTGGTGAACGCCACACCGCCGGCATGGCCCGGCGTGTGCCAGGAGTAGTTCGACTCGGCCGCATGGTGGATCAACGCCTTGAAGAACGGGGGCAGCAGGTTCTTCATGTAGTCTTCGGCCGCGCGCATCACCTGCCGCGAGATGAAGCTCTTGGTGTCTTCGAACAGGAAGATGAAGCCGTGGATGTATTTGAGCAGCTTGCTCGGCACCTTCTCGATGGTGCGGCGCTCGCCGTACAGGAACACCGGCAGGTTGGCGCGGCGCGCGCTCTGCTCGCGCAGGAAAGCGGTCAGGCGCTGGAACTCGCCATCCACCTCTTCACTGCCGTCGATCGAGATCAGCACCGCCGAGGCCGCCACGTAGGTGCGGGCGCCGGCCCGGGCATCATCCAGGTTCAGCCCGCACAGCACGCGCTGGTCATTGCTGCGCAGCTCTTCCACCAGCGCACGGATCAGGATGCCGCCGATGCGCGGCGACTCGTAGTCGTTGTCGATGACAATGACCGGATAGTCCAGGGACTTGAAGTACACGTCGATTCTCCTTGTCGAACTCAGGAATGCCGGGCGCCGGCGCTGATGGCCGATGCCTCGCGGGCGCGCTGCCGCTGCTGGCGGCGCTCCTCGCTGAAGAAGGGATAGAACACGGTGATGAACAGCACGAACAGGAAGGCGTACTGCACGATGGTTCCCGACGAGCCGTAGATCGCCCACAGGCAGTACACGACGGTCAGGCTGGTGAGCGTCCAGAACGCACCGGTGTGGACCAGGGTGTGCGAGCGCTCGACCACGAAGTAGCAGGCCACGCACGAGTAGATGTAGGGCAGCAGGGTCAGCACCACCGCCGCCGACGTGATCACGTCGAACTGGGCCGATGCGGTTTCCGAGGTGGAGGTGACCAGCACTGCCAGGGTCATCAGCACGGCCACGATCAGCACGCCCTTGACCGGCACGTCGTCCTTGTTGGTCTTGCTGAAGATGCTCGGGAACAGGCCATCATCGGAGGCCGCCTTGGCACTCTGCGCGGTCAGCAGGATCCAGCCACCCAGCGAACCGGCCGCGCCGATGAACGCGCACAGGCTGACCAGTGCACCGCCCCAGCCGCCGACGGCCTTGGCCGCGGCCAACGCGAACGGTGCGTCGGACACCTGCAGTTCCGCGTTCGGCACCATGCCCATGATTACCGAGGAACTGGCGATGTAGGCAATGGCAGCCAGGAACACGCCGGCCAGCGTCGCGCGGGCGACGTTCTTCTCCGGATTTTCGACCACACCGGCAGTCACCGATGCAGACTCGACGCCGATGAAGGCCCACAGGGTCAGTGCCGCGGCGCTCGAGATCGCACCGAAGTTCGACTCGCCAGACACGTTGTAGGCGCCCTTGAAGATGTCGGCATCGAAGAAGAACCAGCCGAAAATTGCGATGCCCAGGATCGGCACCAACGCAAAGCTGGTGGTGACCGTCTGCACGCGGCTGACGAAGGCCGGGCCGATCACGTTGGCAAAGCTCAGTGCCCACACCAGCACCAGCACCGCGATGCAACGCACCAGTGGCTCGGACAGGATCGGGAAGAAATAGCTGAAATAGCCCACCGCCGCGATCGGGATGGCGACGTTGCCGATCCAGTTGGCGAACCAGTAGATGGTGTTGGTCTGGAAGCCCATGTACGGCCCGAACCAGTCGCGCGCGTAGGCATAGGGACCGCCCGCCTTTGGGGCGAGCTTGCCCAGCTTGGCGAACACGAAGGCCAGCAGCAGCGCACCGGCAGTGGTGATCAGCCAGCCCCAGATCGAGGCGGTACCGATCTTGGCCAGGCTGGACGGCAGCAGGAACACGCCTGAGCCCATCATGTTGCCGGCGACGAGGAAGGTGGCTCCGACCACCCCGATTTTCTTTGCTTCTGCCATGACGATCTCCGGTACTGGCATGAGCCCGGCAGCACCGGGCGTGGGGACGGTTGCGCTGGCTTACGACCGCTGGCGCCTATTTGATGAAGTTGTATTGCAGGCTGCCCTGCACCCGGACCGTGTCGCCGCGTGCGCCGCCCTGCTGTTCCAGGCGGCCGTACAGCAGCTCCATGCCCATCGTCCACGACGGCGCGGGGCTCCAGATCAGGTTGAATACGCCGTACCGGCTCTGCCGGAAGGCATCGGCCGCCAGTGCGGCATTCCGCTCCAGGGTCAACTGGCCGAAGATCAGGTTCGATCGCCACAGCTCGGACCAGTAGTGGGTATAGCCGACGAAGCCGCCGTGCAGGTCCAACGCGTCGAGGCGGCCATCGGCACCGACCACCGCGTCCAGCCCGGAGCCGGTCAGGTCGGCGGTATAGCGGCTGAGACCGCGCCCTCCCAGCGCACCGAACAACAGCAGGTCGCGCTCGCCCACCGACGCCGAGCCGCTCAACTGCACGCCGCCAGCCATGCGCCGGTCGCGCTCGTTGTCACCGTCGTATGCCAGGCTGCGTGCCACTGCGCCCAGTTGCAGGTGGCCCCAGTCGCGTTCCATGCGCGCAGTGACGGTCACGTCCGGCAGACGGTTCACTGCAGCGCGCTCTTCGCTGGCACCGGCAAGTTCGGTCTTCGGATCTTCGGCGGCGACGGTCAGGGTGTTGCCCTTGCCCAGCGCAAAGCTATGGTGGATGCCGGCCACCAGCAGATAGCCCGCGCCGCCTGGACCAGCGAAATCCAGCGTGTCGGGCAGGCTGTCCGGATCCATGAAACTGGAATAGCCATAGCCGGCATAGGTGTTGCCGAGCTGGCCATAGGCGTGACGCAGGCGGAATTCGTAGCCATCGCTGCTGCCGAAGAAGTCGTTTTCCAGGTAGAAGCGGAGGTTGCCGTGCGTGGTCGGGCGCCGCGCCTCGAAACTGAAGCGGGTCTGCTTGGCGTGGATGTTGAAGTTGGACACGTCACGGTGGCTGCCACCGACCGGCATCGACGAAGGAATGAACTGGTCCTCGTCACCGGCTGCGCGGGAATCCGCGATGGCATCCAACTTGGCATAGCCGCCGATGCGGATCACCGTATCAGTGCCGGGAATGGCAAAGAACCCCTTCAGATCGGGATCGGTTGGGCCCGCGGCACTGTCCGGTCGCGATGCCGCCGTGGATGGATCGGCGACCGAATCGCGTTGTGGCAATACGGGCTGGGCGACACCCGGCACCTGGGTGGGATGGATCACCCCCGTCGTGGCCGCTGTGGGGGCGAAAGATAACGCTCCGGGCTTCGCCTGTGCCTGCGGCTGCGCCTGGACAGGCGCATGATCCCGCTGCTCCAGCCGATCCAACCGCTGCTGCATGCCTTCCAGCGCCTGGCGCATGGCGGCAATCTCACGCCGCAGTGCCTGCGCATCCTGCTCATCACCCTGTTGCGCGTACGCCGGCATGACCGCCAGTGCCCCAAGACATGCCAGATTCAGTACCGCCATACGCATTGCATCCTCCCCGGACGAACACTCGCATCACGGTTCCGGAGCGCACGCATGCGCCGCCCTGGCCTCGCGTTGCCGTTGCTGGAAATGCGGGTACTGCGTCGACGACACCAGTCAGCCTGCACGCGGCAGACAACAGGACAATGACACTGCCCTGCCTCTATCCATGTCGCTTCCATCAAGGCCGCGCAGCCAGAGAGATGGCGACCGCAGCAGTCTGGGTAACAATCAGGGAGTGAGAGTGTCGTGAATGGCTGTGCCGACCTGCCCGCATCCGGGCAGCCGCGGCGCGGCATCCATGGCGCGTTGACGCTGTATTCCATGCGTCACAGGCTAGTCCGCATGTCGTTTTTGGCCTTGATTGGAATCAAGGCGTGATGTTTGATCTCAGTCACGATTCAGCCGTGACGACGAACAGCCCATGCGCAAGCAGTTGTGTTCGCCTGGGGCTTGGAACGCAACAGGCCCGCACGTCACCATGCGGGCCTGTGGTCGACATCATGATGCAGGCTCAGATCAGCGCGGGCCGAGCACCGTCTGCAGGTCATCCCCCTGCGGCAGACCGGCGCGGCGCTGCACCTGGCCCTGCGCATCCTGGAACAGGATACCCGGCGTGCCCTGGAACCCCATCTCGACCATCAGCACCTGGTTGGCGTCGAGCTTGCCCGCGATGTCGCGGCTGATGCTCGGCAGGGCCTTGATGCCGCCACGGTCGAACTGGTGCTCGTTCTGAAGCAGGGCCGCGCTCGGGTCACGCGCGGAGAGGATCGCTGCCGCCTTGGCCGGACTGTCCTCACGGATGACGCCGACCATGATGTGGCGCAGTTGTACCTTGCCTGCATCCACCCACGGACGCGCCGCCTCCCAGAATTTGTGGCAGTAAGGGCAATTGGCATCGCTGAAGGTGTAGACCACGCGTGGCGCATCGGCCTTGCCGTCAGGCACCCACGCGCTGGCTTCCAGCTTGCTCCACATCCTGGCGGACATCGGCGAGGCGACCAGCTTCTCAACCGCCTCTGCGGCTACATCATTGCCTTCCGCGTCGAACAGACTGCCGACCAGTACGTGCTTGCCATCGGCAGTGACATAGGCCGCCGCCGGCTGCTGGCCACCGACCACGCCAGCGAAGCCCCGCAGGCCTTCGGGGGCATCGAACTCGGCAACGACCTCGAAACCGTGCTTCTCGATGCCCTTCAGCACCGCAGGGCGGTCGCCCTTGTTGGCAGCAGCTGCGGCGCTCGCGGCCGGTGGCGCAGCGCTCTTGCCCGGCGGCGTCTGTGCCTGGCTGCAGGCGGCCAATGCCAGCAGGACCGGCAGCAACAGCACCGCGGGGGCGGCGCGCAGGGAAGTCGACAACATGGGAACTCCGTAGTGAGATGCCCGCGCAGGCTACCGCAGCCGACGCAGTTTGTGTTCAAGACCGGCTGCCGTCAGTTCGCCGAGGTGCAGCTCTCGCAGGCGCCCTTCCGCGTCGAAGAACAGGGTCGAGGGATAGGCCTGCACGCCCAGCGCCGTAGAAGCCGCAGCGTCGCCGTCCAGCAATACGTTGTCCAGCATAAGGCGTTCGCGCGCAACAAAACCCTGGACCTCGTCGAGGGTTTCACCCTGATTGAGGAACACGAACTGCACCTCCGCATGCGCCTCCTGCGCGGCTGCCAATACCGGCATCTCGCGTCGGCAGGGACCACACCAGCTGGCCCAGAGGTTCAACACCAGTGGCTTGCCACGGAACTGCTGCAGATCAACCCTGCCCCCCTCCAGGTCAGCAACCTGCACTGCTGGCAGGGGCATCTGCCGCGCCTGCCATGCGGACAGCAGTTGGCTGCCACCCGCCCACAGCAGCACCCCCGCCAACGACGCGCCCAGCACGGGCATGCGTAACGCCCGCCACGGGCGTAGTCGCCACAGCCCCCATGCCAATCCCGCAACCAGGACGATCACCAGGTGATAACCGCCATCGGCAATCTGCAGAATGCCCCACGGCGCCTCGCGGTACAGCGTGAAGTTCAAGGCTACGAAACTGATGCGGCCGCACAGCAGGCCGACCAGCAACATGTCCAGAACCATGCTGGGTGCAGAAGGCAGCGGCATGCCGTCCTTCCTGCGTGACCACAGGCGAGCCACAGCCATCGCCAGCAAAACGCACGCGAGAATCAACACCACCGGCATCGGCACCGGCCCAACGCTCGACATCAAACCACCTGTTCAATCGTCCACTGACTGCATGGTCGAAGTGTCGCGCCCCGGTTGCAAGCGCGACGATGTTGGCGCCGTCAGGCCGCGCTTCGCCCGTGTTGCATCACCGACGGCGATTGCAGCCCACGCAGGCTGCCCGCCACCGATGGCATCAACGGCCGCTCGCGGCGCTTGCTGTTGACGTGACGCCGATAGTTGGCTGGCGTCATGCCCACGATGCGTAGAAACAACCTGCGGAAAGCACTCTGGTCAGCGTAGCCGACGCCCCAGGCCACCTCGTCGATGCCTGCTCCCTGCTGCAACAGGGTCTGGGCCTTGGCGATGCGCAGCCGTTGGCAGTATTCGATCGGCCGCAGGCCGGTGGCCTTGAGGAACCGCCGCTGCAGCGTGCGCGGCTCCAGCCCGGAAACCTCGCAGATCGCGGCAAGCGTGGCGCCGCGTGCGGCCGTGGTGTGCAGCCAGCGCTGCGCCTTCAACACATCACGATCGCCATGTGCGAAGTTGGCACTGAAGCGTTCAAGATCCTGCTGGATCGTGGCGGGCACGGTGATGCCCAGTTGCTGCGCGACCGCGCTGGCCACGCCCTGCCCATGCAGCCGGTACAGCAGGCGCAGCCCCAGGAAGCGCCAGGCCTGGACCCCACCGACCGTCAGCAGGTCGCCGTCATCCACCAGTGCCCGCTCGCTCGGCACCCAGCTCGCTGCCTGCGCCAGCAGGCCTGGATGGCGCCCCAGATCGGGGCCACTGACCGTGCGTCCCGCCAGCAACCCTGCCCGTGCGAGCACGCTGACGCCATCACTGGCAGCGGCCAGCAGGCTGCCGCCGTCGTAGTGTGCGCGCAGCCAGTCCAGCAGGACCTCGTCCGCGCGCAGGCACGCGCCGGCACTGATCTGGCCGGGAACCGCAATCACGGCCGGAATGGCCGCATCAAGCATTTCCGCACCGGCAATACGATGCACACCGGTCTGGCTGGCCGGCACGATCCAGCGGGTGACCAGCACCCGCTTGAACGGCCGACGCTGCTGCTGGGCCAGGCGATTGGCAACGTGCGCCATTTCGGCCAGAACGGAGGCGGCGGACGGATCACCTCCGGGGTACTCGACCACCGCGATCTCGACGAATCCTTCGTTCCTGAATCCTTCCACAGCCCCTCCTCGCTTCGTTGCAGGCCATCGAACGGCCGGTTCAGGCGAAGGGTAGGAACTGGGCCAGCGGCGGGGCTATGAAGAAAGTTGCAAAGTGCCCTGAATGCGCGCCCCCGGACCCAGCCTTGACTCTCGACCAGACTCCATCCTTCAAAATGACCGGCAGCATCCGCAGGAATCCGCCATGAACATTGGACAACTGGCCCGCCAGGCGGGCGTGCCGATCGATACGGTGCGCTACTACGAACGGCAGCAGCTGCTGCCGACCGCTGCCCGCTCGGCGGGCGGTTACCGCATCTTCGGCGAGCAGGACCTGCGCCGGCTGCGATTCATCCGCCGCGCCAAGGCACTGGGCTTCAGCCTGGAAGAGATCGGCGATCTGCTCGCACTGAGCGATCACCACTCACAGGACATGGCCAGCGTGCGCGATACCGCGCAGGCACGCCTGCAGGACATCTCACAGCGAATGACGGAGCTGCAACGCATGCACACCGCACTTTCGCAGCTGGTCGACGCCTGCCCCGGCCACGGCACCCTGGATCAGTGCCCAATCCTGGCGGCGCTGACCGACGGCGCCGACTGAGTACGTGTGATCGTCGTTCCCTTCGCAACGCGCGTGAAGAAAAGTGCAACAAATGCTTGCCAACCCTCTGGGGCAAGGCTATTATTTCGCTCCTCAGCGACGTGGGGCCATAGCTCAGCTGGGAGAGCGCCTGCATGGCATGCAGGAGGTCAGCGGTTCGATCCCGCTTGGCTCCACCAATCTTTCGGCATTAGGCCGTCGAAAGGTCGCTAAAGAACATTGATGAGAATTGCGTCCCCATCGTCTAGAGGCCTAGGACATCACCCTTTCACGGTGGCGACCGGGGTTCGAATCCCCGTGGGGACGCCACTCATCACGAACAACGAGGACCCGGCCGATAACCGGGTCTTTTTTGTTCACCGCCTACCGGCATTCAGGTTGTGGCGTTGCGGTTCCCCTGCCCTTGGTGGCAAAGGTTGAACCGGGACGAAAAAAAGTTCGAAAAAAGCTTCCACAAACGTGAACACGCAGGTATGATAGGCGGCTCGGTAACACGGGGCCATAGCTCAGCTGGGAGAGCGCCTGCATGGCATGCAGGAGGTCAGCGGTTCGATCCCGCTTGGCTCCACCACTTTCGACATTAGGCCGTCGAAAGTTCTACAACTTGAAGTTTTTCGTGCGTCCCCATCGTCTAGAGGCCTAGGACATCACCCTTTCACGGTGGCGACCGGGGTTCGAATCCCCGTGGGGACGCCAGTTTCAAAACGGACTCTGCTCCTGGCAGATATCCAGAGTTTCATGGGGCCATAGCTCAGCTGGGAGAGCGCCTGCATGGCATGCAGGAGGTCAGCGGTTCGATCCCGCTTGGCTCCACCACTTCGACATTAGGCCGTCGAAGGATCTACAACTTGAAGTTTTCGTGCGTCCCCATCGTCTAGAGGCCTAGGACATCACCCTTTCACGGTGGCGACCGGGGTTCGAATCCCCGTGGGGACGCCAATTCTTGAAAACCCCGGCTTCGGCCGGGGTTTTTCTTTGCCTGTGATTCCTGGGAAGGCCCTATCCACGCATGGCGTGGATCTACTGCAGGGCCCGGGTAGATCCACGCCATGCGTGGATGGCTTCACCCCGCCCACGGCTCAGAACCGCCGATACATCCCGATCGATGCCGGTGCAGTCGGTTCGAAACCAAACTGCGCATACAGCCGATGCGCCTCGCCATCGGCCAGCAGGCTGACGTACGCCGACGGCGGCAGGTTGGCCTGCATCCAGCCGTCCAGCCGCCGCATCACTTCCTTGCCCAGGCCCTGCCCCTGCAAACGCGGCAGCACCGCGATATCACAGACCTGCAGGTGGCAGCCGCCATCGCCGACGATACGGCCCATCGCCACAAGTTCTGCACCCTGGTAAGCGCACACGCCGAACAACGTATTGGGCAGTGCGCGGGCGGCTGCTTCGCGGGACTTGGCGCTGAGGCCTGCGAGCACGCGCAACTGGCAGTAGTCCTCGACCGTGGGTACGGCTTCGCGGAACTGGCAGGTGATGGAATCATTCATGCGGCATCTCCGGATGGGTCGGGCTATCCTGCCGCATCCACGTCGCAGCCGCTGCGACCCAGGCCCACAGAGTCCCATGTGCTATTCCGCCCTGATCCGCGCTGACTACGCCAAACTGGTACGCGAGTTCGGCGCCATCCTGTCGCTGGAGGACTTCGCCGAGCTGTACGCACACGATCCGGGCAAGAAGCGGCCGAAGACCCCGAAGGCGATGGATGACGGATTCGCCGGTGCGCGTACCGAACAGGGGCGGGACATCGTGGCGAAGATCCAGCAATGGCATGCGCAGGAGCAACAGGCACTGGAGGCCGAACTGGCCCGGCAACGCGAACGACGCGATATTGCCCATGCCACGCTGGCCACCCGGCCCACGCAGAAGGCGCGCAACGACCTGCGCGTGGCCGGCAACCGCATCGAGCGCGCACAGGCCCGGCTGGAAGACCTGCATCGGGTACAGCTGCTGCCGCGTGACAACCGCATTTTCCCCGGCACCTACGCACCGGTGATGGTCAGCGAGAACGGCCAGCGCGTGATCAGGCCGATGCGCTACCAGTGCCGGCTGCCGGACAAGCCGGCGCGCAACGACGTGCTTTACCCCGGCACCTACAATGCGCGGCGCGACAGCCTGGAAGGTTACTGGCGGGGTGCGTTCGGACTGCGCCATGGCGTGGTGGTGGTACAGGCGTTCTACGAGCACGTGCCCCGCCACGCCATCGCCGGCCGCACCCTCGGTGCCGACGAAAAGGAACAGGACGTGGTGCTCGAATTCCGTCCCGATCCGCCCCGCGACCTGCTGCTGGCCTGCCTCTGGGCAGAATGGGAAGGACCGGAAGGCCGCCTGCTGTCGTTTGCCACGATCACCGACGCACCGCCCAGCGACGTCGCCGCTGCCGGGCATGACCGCGGCGTAGTGCCGATCCGCAAGGAACACCTCGACGCCTGGCTCAACCCCGAACCGGATGACCTGGCGCGCCAGTACCGCATCCTCGACGACCGCGAGGAGATCCGTTACGTGTACGAGGAAGCGGGCTGAGCGCCGGACGCAAATGAAAAACCCCGCCTGGGCGGGGTTCCTGGATCAGGGGTTGCCGCCACACATCGCAGGCCTGAGTATTCAGGCCTCGGCAGCAGACCCCTGCCAGCGCGCGGCGGACTGCTCAGGCCTTGACGCTGGAGCGACCCACCGCACGCGCCAGCGCGCGTGACAGATCGGCCGACAGGTAGGGCTTGACCAGCAACAGGCCGGCCAACATCGGTGTTGGCAGCTGCTCGGCCAGCATTCCGGTGGCCAGCACGAACGGAATGCCACGTGCCGAAAGCGCTGCAGCCACCGGTTCACTGGTCTCGTTGCGGGCCAGCCGGTAGTCCAGCAGGGCCACGTCAGGAGTGCTCTGCTCCAGCAGCCGCAGGGCCTCGGACACACTCGCTGCGAGGCCAACCACGACCGCACCGGCATGCACCAGCTGCATCTGCAGCAGCGCCGCGCTCATTTCGTCGTTCTCGACCACCAGCACCCTCAGGTCCTGCAACACTGTCATCGGCTACCGCTCCTGGAGGCAATTGCACGCTGGGAGTATAGCTATCAAGGGGCCAATGCCGACAGAAACCGCCCTCATAGGCCCTCCTACTATGCATCGCCTGCCGACCTCGGTTACACTCGCACGCTGCCTGCCGGTGTGGCGGAATGGTATACGCAGCTGACTCAAAATCAGCCGGGGGTGACCCCATGAAGGTTCGAGTCCTTTCACCGGCACCACTGCATCAAAGGCCAGGTCCATGACCTGGCCTTTTGCATTTCCCGGGCCAGAGCGCCGACACTGGCAGGGATGCCCCAGCATGTCCTGCCCACGCTTGCCGACAGCCTTCCCGCGCACTTGCGCATCCTGCTGGCGTCCGATGCCGCCGCCTGGTCCCACTACCTCTCGCTGCCAGGCGTGATCGAGCACACCAGCTGGGGCGACGTTTCCGAACAGGCGCTGGCGCAGCAGATCACCCGCTATCTGGCTGATGCATCCGATCAGCGCTGGGCGCTGGTGGACGCCGACGACCAGCTGATCGGCACCGTCGGCCTGAACGGCATCGACCCACGGCATGGCCGCGGCGAACTCGCCTATGACCTTGACCCACGCTGGCAGGGACAGGGACTGGCCACGCATGCGGCGCGAGCGGTACTCGACTGGGCGCACGGCACCTGTGGGCTGGTTCGCGTCCAGGCGACCGTTCTGGACAGCAATGCCCGCTCGATCGCCCTGCTGGAACGCCTCGGCATGCAGCGCGAGGGGTTGCTGAGCGCCTATCGCCATGTGCGGGGACAGCCCCGCGACTTCTGGATGTATGCCCATATCGAAGACGCTGTGTCATCCCGCTGAAATTCGAATGTGACGCCCAGCAAGGTTTCAAATAGACCGGGCGCACACTTTTCTTGCCAGCCTCACCTACTTCTGCCTATCGTGATCCCAGCCGGATCTGGGGGCGGGGGAATGCATGACGTTGCGTGCGGCACTGTTTTTCATGGTCGCGCACGCGCTCGTCATTGCCTTGATCGGCCCGCAGGACCCGATTGGCTCCTACCTGATGCTGATCACCGCGCCGCTTCTGGCCGCCATGGCCTGCGTGCGGCGCGCGCGCGACAGCCAGGCGGCCTGCAAATGGCGAACGCTGGGCGCTGCCGTCGGCCTGTTCTCTCTGGCCTTGCTGGCCCTGCTGTATCGCAATGTGGCCGGCCTCGGCCCTGCGCAGATGACCGTATCGTCGCTGATCCTGTACGTGTTCTACCGGATCCCTCTGACCTACGTGGCTGCCAGCCCGGGCGGCGGCAACCGCGGTATCCGTGCGGTGGACCTGATGATCATCGCGCTGCTGTGGCTGCTGTACTTCGAGCATACGCGGGCAATGGCGCACCTGAACACCGCCTTGTGGACGCAGTGCCTGCACACCATGAGCAACGTGCAGAACAGCCTGGTGTTCTGCTTCGCGCTGATCCGCTTCCTTGCCGAGGACAATGCCGACCGCCGCGACTTCTTCCGCACGTTGACGATCTACGCGCTGAGCTACTTCCTGCTGGCGTTCTACATCAACACCTGGCAGCCGCAGGTACCCGAGGGTGGCTGGGGGGACCTGCTGATCAGCGGATTGTTCGTGCTGCTGGCGATGCTGGCCGGCAGCACGCACCGCCCACCGGCGGAGGCTGTGCCGCGCAGCCTCCGTCGCATCGTCGATGCCGGCGTGCCGCTGATGCTGCCGTTGCTGCTGATGATGGTGGCTCTGCTGGTGGCACGCCTGCAGCCGGCCCTGGCCACAGTGGGGTTCATCGGCGCCATGCTCGGCTATGCCCTGCGCAGCGTACTGACCCAGGTGCAGATCCAGCGCGAGCGCGACGAACTGGCGCTGCTGGCCCGGCGCGATCCGTTGACCGGTCTGGGCAACCGGCGCAATTTCGATGAATCGCTCGGCAGCGCGCACGGCCGCGCCCGTCGCCAGGGCGTGGGGCTGGCGGTGCTGATGATCGACATCGATCACTTCAAGCGACTCAACGACACCTACGGCCACCCGGAAGGCGATCGCCGCCTGCAGGCGGTCGCCGCAATCCTCGATGGCTGCCTGCAACGCGGTGATGACCTCCTGGCCCGCTACGGGGGCGAGGAGTTCATCGCCGCCCTGCCCGCGCCCGACGCCGCCCATGCCCTGAGCCTGGGCGAGCGCCTGCGCGCCGCCGTGGAAGCCGCCGCCCTGCCCGCCACCGAGGCCCACGTGACCATCAGCATCGGCGTGGCCTGGCAGGCTGCGCATGAGGCGGGCGACCCGCGCGGCCTGGTCGAGCGGGCCGACCAAGCCCTGTACCAGGCCAAGCATGCCGGCCGCAACTGCGTGCATGCTGCCCCGGCCATCGAGGCCGGGGAACAACACGCCAATCGGCGCGCCTAGACCGCGCGCAGCACCGCCCCACCGTGCAGGTGCCCGGCCCCGCCCTGCACCCGGAAGCTGGCCACCGTCTGCAGCAGCTGCGCCGACTGCTCTTCCATGCTCCGCGCTGCGGCCGAGGCTTCCTCGACCAGCGCGGCGTTCTGCTGGGTGCCCTGATCGATCAGATCGACGGCATGGTTCATCTGCTGGATGTCGTCGCTCTGCTGCTGCGCGGCCGTGCTGATCTCGGACATCAGATCACTGACACGGCGCACATTGACCACGATCTCGTCCATGGTGCGTCCGGCGCTCTCAACCTGCGCGGTACCGGCGCCGACATTGGCCACCGACGCATCGATCAGCTGCTTGATCTCCTTCGCGGCACTGGCCGAGCGCTGCGACAGTTCGCGGATCTCGGTGGCGACCACGGCGAAGCCACGCCCGTGTTCGCCCGCACGCGCTGCTTCCACCGCCGCGTTCAACGCAAGGATGTTGGTCTGGAAAGCAATGCCGTCGATCACGCCGATGATGTCGACGATGCGCCGCGAGGACGCGTTGATCACGGCCATGGTCTCGACCACTTCGTGCACCACGTTGCCACCGCGGGCAGCGACATCAGCAGCACCACCGGCCAGCTGACTGGCCTGCCGTGCGTTGGTCGCGGTGCGCTGCACGGTCTCGGCCAGGCCCTTCATCGACACCGCAGTCTCCTCCAGCGACGCGGCCTGCTGCTCGGTGCGCTGCGACAGATCGCTGTTGCCCTGCGCGATCTCGGTGGCACCGACGGCGATGGTGTCGGCGGCGAACTTGATCTGGGCGATGATCGCGGCCATCGCCTCCACCAACGAATTCACGCCTTCGCACAGCTCGGCGATCGGCCCGTTCTTGTCGGCAGTGGCCACGCGCCGGGTCAGGTCGCCCTCCTTCGCGGCCGCCACCACTTCACGGGTCTGCGCCACGGCACGTTGCATGGCCTGGTTCTCATGCACCTGCGCGGTGATGTCGGTGGCGTACTTGACCACCTTGAACGGCTTTCCGTTGAGATCCAGGATCGGGTTGTAGGACGCCTGGATCCAGACCTCGCGCCCGCCCTTGCCGAGGCGCCGGTACTGGCCGGCATCGTATTCGCCACGGCCGAGCTTCTCCCAGAACTGGCGATACTCGGCACTGCCACGATACTCGGGCTCGACGAACAGCGAGTGGTGCTGGCCACGCACGTCGTCCAGGCTGTAGCCGGTGGCGGCCAGGAAGTTGTCGTTGGCCGAAAGGATGCGGCCGTCCATGCCGAACTCGATCACCGCCTGCGACTTGTCGATCGCCGCCAGCTGCCCGGCCGAGTCGGCTGCCTGCAGCTTCTGCGCAGTGATGTCGGTGGCGAACTTGACGACCTTGTAAGGCCGCCCCTGCCGGTCCAGCACCGGGTTGTACGAGGCCTGGATCCAGATCTCGCGCTGGCCCTTGCCGAAGCGCCGGTACTGGCCAGCGTCATATTCGCCACGCCCCAGCCGCGCCCAGAACTCGCGGTACTCGGCGCTGCGCGCCTGCTCGGGATCGACGAACAGGGAATGATGCCTGCCCTGGATCTCCTCCAGCCGGTACCCCATCGCCTGCAGGAAATTGTCATTGGCCTGCAGGATGGTTCCGTCGAGCGCGAACTCGATGACGGCCTGCACGCGATGCAGCGCGGCCACCTGCGCTTCCAGCTCGGTGCGGTCGGTCACCGCCTTCTCTGTGCGGGTGCGTTGCTGTGGCGCCAGTACGCCAAGCAGCGCACGCCACGGCGACCAACGGGTATGCAGCTCGGCCGGCGCCTGCGCGCCCGCCGTGAAGCCTGGAATGAGCATTGTCTGATCCTCGGTGTCCGGTAAGCGGTTGTGACCCGACGGGCGGGATGCCCGGCGGCAACATCAGTTGCCAGGGACTACAGGTGCCAACCGGCACCTCTCGAGCGACTGCCAAGAACGTCTGCTGCGGCTGCGATCGGGATCTGGAAGCGGCGGAACACACTGCGCGGACCGCCCATCGGGGGCAGTCTGGGGTCCTGCGGCGGGTAACTGGAGCGGGATCCAGAGGGAGTATCGGCGATGCCGTCGGCCGCTTTAGCGGCATTCCGCGACGTCCGTCGCAACTCCGTCCATTACAGGCGGAATGCGGTGGACGATTGCCGTGTACTTCACACCTTTCTCACGTGCCTCCGCCTTCACACCGAGGCATTGGGCCAATGAACGGCTGGACCGGATCCGTTCCGCCACCGGTTGGCGGAACGCTGTACAGCGCAGGCGCCGGGAGGCAGCCGACCACATCGCCCACACAAGGATGCAGCTCAAGGAAAAAAGGTTTACATGACCGATGCGGGGTTCGCCCGCAGGGGAAAACGACCAGCATGAAGGTCCCGCAGGATGCTCATCTACATGGAGATCGCATGTCCCCTCGCTTTGCCAGCCTTCTTCTCCTGGCCCTATGCAGCAGCAATGCGCTGGCCACCGGCATCGCCTATCGACCGGCCTTCCACCCGGACCAGCTGAAGGGACCGCCCGCAGGACGCCCGAACGAAGTGCTGGTGCTGGGCAGCCCACACCTGTCCAGCCTGCCGGAGACCTTCACGCCGGCGATGCTGGAACCTCTGCTGCAGCGCCTGGAAGCCTGGCGGCCCACCGCGATCGCAGTGGAGAACCTGTCCGGCCTGCAGTGTGACTTCATGCGCCGCAATCCGGCCCGATACGCGGAGAGCGTCGCGGACTACTGCGTCGACCCGGCACCGGCGCAGGCCGCCACCGGTCTGGACGTGCCCAGCGCCAACGTGGAAATGGAACGCCTGCTTGCAGATTGGCCCAAGGCGCCAAGCGCTGCCCAGCGACGTCGCTTGGCCGCAGTCTTCCTGGCTGCGGGCGAGAGCAGCTCGGCAGTCGTCCAATGGCTGCGGCTGCCCCGGGAAGAGCGCCGTGCGGCCGACAGCCTGACTCCGGAGCTGGTGCAATTCCTCGACACGCGCATGACCCGCCGCAACGAGGCCGTCTTGGTGGCCGGCGTGCTTGCCGCACGCCTCGGACTGGAGCGCCTGTGGTCGGTGGACGACCACACTGCGGATTCGCCCACACCGGAATCGCGGCAGAAGGCCTACGCTGCCGCCATACGCGGCGCCTGGGACAACGCCTTCGTCAAAGCACGCAGGGCGGCTGATGAACGGCTCGAAGCCAATCTTGTTCAACCGGAAGGATTGTTCGCGATGTATCGCGCCTACAACGCACCCGAGACCGCGATGGTGGCGTTCAACAGCGACTTCGGCGCGACGCTTGTCGAACCCTCACCGGAAGGCTTCGGCCGCAACTACCTGGGCTACTGGGAAACCCGTAACCTGCGCATGGTCGCCAACATGCGCGACGTGCTCGGCCAGCATCCAGGCACCCGCATGCTGACCATCGTCGGCGCGTCACACAAGGGCTATTACGAGGCTTACCTCAACCTGATGCATGACGTGCAGCTGGTCAGTTCGGATGAAGTACTGCGCTGACGCAACTGCGCATGGGGGATGCGATAACCATCCACCGCATCACTCCACCGCGTTCCTGCCCGCCCGCCACAGCATGATGCTGGCGGCACCGATGCAGGACAGCGTGAACACCAGCAAGGCGACCGCGCCGCCCTGCAGCACCGGCAGCAGGGCCTGCGCGTGCAGGTCGCCGCGCAGCTGTTCCGCACGCAGGCAGGCGGCCAGGGCCAGGCACCAGCCGACCATTGCCGGGGCGTAGGCACGCAGCGTCACCGGGTTGCAGACATTCATGGGACCACCTGTAGGAGGGGAAGTACGCGGAGTATTCGCGCACGCCCTCTCACAGGTTGAGATCAGCCCTCGGTCGGATCGATGTCGCCGCCCGGCAGCTCACTCGCCTCGCCCTGTACCTGCACGTTGTTGCGGCCCATTGCCTTGGCCCGGTAGCACTGGGCATCGGCCGCCGCCACGGCCTGGTCGACGCTCATCCCGCCCGTCAAGGGCGCGATGCCGATGCTGGCGCCCACATGCAGGCGGTCCTGGTCCCACGGAATCGACAGCGACGCCAGGGTGTGCAGCAGCTCGCCGCCAATGCGCGCTGCACGACGCGGCGTGCAACCGGACAGGATCACCGCGAACTCATCGCCACCCAGCCGCGCCACCACATCCGAATCCCGCACGCCGTGGCGCAGCACGCTGGCCACCGCCCACAGCACGGCGTCACCGGCCAGATGGCCCCAAGTGTCGTTGACCGGCTTGAAGCGGTCCAGGTCGATGTACATCAGCGAGGCGGCCTGGCCGGTACGCTCCACGCGGGTGATCGCCTGCTGCAGATGCACCTCGAAGCCACGACGGTTGCTCAGCTCGGTCAGCGGATCGATCTCGGCCAGGTGGCGGGCTTCGCGCTGCCGCGCCCGCTGCTGGGTGTCGTCGCGCAGCACCCACACCGCGCCGCGCACATGGCCCTCGTCATCGCGCAGCCAGGCGCGGGTCAGATCGACCGGGATCGTGGCCGTGCCCAGGCGCAGCAGAAGGTCAGCATGCAGGTCCACCGCATTGCTTTCCGGGTCCAGCAGCACGGATACATCAAGCACCGAGCCGGGCGCGTATTCGGTGGTCAGCGCCAGTACGTCCTGCACGTTGTGCCCTGCCAGCGACAGCGCGCCATCACCGGCGAGGGTGCGGACAGCAGCGGCGTTGGCGTAATCGATACGACCGTCCAGACTGACGCTGAGCACCAGATCGGCCACGGCATCGAGGGTGATGCGGCTGCGCTGCTCGCTCTCGAACAGGCGCTGTTCGCTGCTGCGCTGGGCGCTGATGTCCTGGATCTGCGACACGAAATGCAACGGCTCGCCATGCTCGTTGCGCACCAGCGAGACCGACAGCCGCGCCCAGATCACCTTGCCGTCGCGATCGAGATAGCGCTTTTCCAGGTGATAGTGACTGCGCCGCCCGGCCAGCAGATCCTGCACCAGGGCCAGGTCGGCCTGCAGGTCATCGGGGTGGGTCAGGCGTTGGAAATCAACCTGCAGCAGTTCCTCGCGGGGGTAGCCCAGGATCCGGCACAGGGCGTCATTGACGTCCAGCCAGCGCCCCTCCAGCGACACCAGCGCCATGCCCAGCGCCGCCGACGTGAACGCACCGGCGAATTTCTCCGCCGCCAGGCGTGCTTCGGCACGTGCCTGCAGGATCTCGGTGATGTCGATGGACATGCCGACGTAGCCGATGCGAGCGCCGCCGGCACCATCCATGCGGCTGATCGACAGGCGCACCTGGCGTGGCTGGCCGTCCTTGCGCCGCAATGTCCATTGCCTTGAATAGGTCTGCGCATCGGCACGGGCGCTGAGGGCTTCAAACGCGCCCGGCAGGCGTCCGTCCGCAGCCGCCAGCGGGCGCAGCCATGCCGCCAACTCGTCCGGATCGTGGAAATCACCCAGCCGCCGCTGTCCGACCACTTCCTCCGCGCTGTATCCCAGCAGGCGTTGCGCACCGGTATTGAACAGGGTAATGGTGCCTTCGGTATCGGTCGCGATTACCGCCACCTCGTCGGACGCATCGACCACGGCCTGCAGCCGCTGCCGGCTTTCGGCGGCGTCCTGCCGCGCCTGCTGCAGCTCGGTCACGTCGGCATGCGCACCGGCCATCCACAGCGGTCGTCCCTGCCCATCCCATTCGAACACGCGGCCACGGTCGTGGATCCATATCCACTGGCCGTTCTTGTGGCGCATGCGGAGCAGGCAGGCATAGTTGTCGCTGCGGCCTTCAAAATGATCCTCAAGTGCCGCGTCGGACAGGACGATGTCATCGGGATGGACCAGCTTCAGGAACGTCTTCTGGCACACCGGCTCCAGCTCTTCCAGGCGATAACCGACGATCTCCGCCCAGCGCGCATTGACCCGCATCTCGCCGGTCTGCACGTTCCACTCCCAGGTGCCGGCGGCGGTGCCGTCAATGATCATCGCCAGGCGACGACGCTCTTCGGCCAGCGCCTGCAGGCGCCGCTCCAGCAACCCGTTGCCGTTGGTTCCCTGGCCGGCCATCAACCCGTACCCCGGCCCGCACAGGGAGGCAGCGGCCGCAGCGCGACGCTGCAGACCTCAACGAAGACGACGGGTCCTGCTGGCGTCATGGCCCTCCCCAGCAACAGCGGGGTGGCCGGACGCCTCCCCTCAAGCGCAAGTGTGCGCAATCACGGGGAAAATCGACAAGTCCCCCGCCACGAATCAAGCGTGACGGGGAACACGGTCCTCAACTGCGCTTGGCGCGGGCGAAGGCCTCGGCCAAGGCATTGTTGGCCGGGGGCGCGGACGCGGCGGGACGGCCGCCATTGCCCTGGCCCCGGTTCGGCCCGCGGTTCTGGCCGCCTGCATCGCGGCGCGGACCCTGCCCATGGCCGCGCTCATCACGCTGGCCCGGGCGGCTGCTGGCTTGGCCGGGGGTATCATCCAGGCGCCGGGTCAGGGCGATGCGCTTGCGCGCCACGTCCACCTCCAGCACCTTCACCTTGACGATATCGCCGGCCTTGACCACGTCGCGCGGGTCCTTCACGAACGTATCGGACAGGGCCGAAATGTGGATCAGGCCATCCTGGTGCACACCGATATCGACGAAGGCACCAAAGGCCGCCACGTTGCTTACCACACCCTCGAGCACCATGCCCTCGCGCAGATCCTTGATGTCCTCGACGCCCTCGGCGAAGCGTGCCGCCTTGAACTCGGGGCGTGGGTCTCGGCCCGGCTTCTCCAGTTCCTTGAGGATGTCACGCACGGTCGGCACGCCAAAGGTGGCATCGGTGAACTGCTCGGCCTTCAGGCCGCGCAGGAAGCTGCCATCACCGATCAGCGCCTTGATCGGGCGCGCGGTGCTGGTCACGATGCGCTCGACCACCGGGTAGGCCTCGGGGTGTACCGCCGAAGCATCCAGCGGCTCATCACCGTCGGCAATGCGCAGGAAGCCCGCGCACTGTTCAAAGGTCTTCTCGCCCAGGCGCGCCACCTTCAGCAGGTCCTTGCGGCGCTTGAACGGGCCGTTCGCATCACGGTGGCGCACGATGTTCTCGGCCACCGTGGCCGACAGGCCGGACACCCGCGACAACAGTGCAGCCGAAGCGGTGTTCACGTACACGCCCACCGCGTTCACGCAGTCCTCCACGCGGGCATCCAGCGCGCGCGCCAGACGGTACTGGTCCACATCGTGCTGGTACTGGCCGACACCGATGGCCTTGGGTTCGATCTTCACCAGTTCGGCCAGCGGGTCCTGCAGGCGGCGGGCGATCGACACCGCCCCACGTAGCGACACGTCCAGCTCCGGGAACTCCCTGGCCGCGAACTCGGACGCCGAGTACACCGACGCGCCGGCCTCGCTGACCACCACCTTCTGCAGCGTCGGGTTGCCAGCGGCCTTGATCGCTTCGCCGGCCAGCTTGTCGGTTTCACGGCTGGCGGTGCCGTTGCCGATCGCGATCAGTTCCACGTTGTGCTTGGCGCACAGCTGCTTGATCGTCTGCAGCGACTGCTCCCACTGGCGGCGCGGCTCGTGCGGGTAGATGGTGTCGGTGGCCACCAGCTTGCCGGTGGCATCGACCACGGCGATCTTGCAGCCGGTGCGGATGCCCGGGTCCAGTCCGAGCACGGTCTTCGGGCCGGCGGGTGCCGCCAGCAACAGGTCCTTCAGGTTGTCGCCGAACACCGCGATGGCCTCGGCTTCGGCCTTCTCGCGGGCCTGGTTGAACAGGTCCAGCAGCAGGTGCGTGTGCAGCTTGGCGCGCCAGGTGAGCCGGCAGGCGTCCAGCAGCCAGCGGTCGGCGGCGCGGCCCTGGTCGGCGATGCCGGCCCTGCGCGCCACGCGCCCTTCGGCGTACTGGTGGCCGGCCTCGGCATCACTGCCGGGGTCCAGCTCCAGGAACAGGATCTCCTCGCGGCGCGCGCGAAACAGCGCCAGCAGCCGGTGCGAGGGAATCTTCGCCAACGACTCGGCGTGATCGAAGTAATCGCGGTACTTGGCGCCTTCGGTTTCCTTGCCCTCGGCCACGCGCGCGCGGATCACGCCGGTTTCGCCCAGCCAGGTGCGCAGTTCGCCGACCAGCGCGGCGTCTTCACCCCAGCGCTCCATCAGGATCGCGCGCGCACCTTCCAGCGCAGCCTTGGTGTCGGCCACGCCTTTTTCGGCATTGACGAAGCTGGCCGCAAAGCTCTGCGGGTCCTGCGTCGGGTCGGCCAGCAGGCCATCGGCCAGCGGCTCCAGCCCCGCCTCGCGGGCGATCTGGGCGCGGGTACGGCGCTTGGGCTTGTACGGCAGATACAGGTCTTCCAGACGGCTCTTGGTATCGGCGGCCAGGATGTCGTTGCGCAGTTCGTCGCTGAGCTTGCCCTGTTCGCCGATGCTGGCCAGCACCGCTGCGCGACGGTCCTCCAGCTCGCGCAGGTAGGTCAGGCGCACTTCCAGGTTGCGCAGCTGGGTGTCGTCCAGGCCGCCGGTCACTTCCTTGCGGTAGCGCGCGATGAACGGAACGCTGGCGCCCTCGTCGAGCAGGCCGACGGCGGCGCGCACCTGGGCGGACTGGGCACCGATCTCGTCGGCGATGGTCTGGGCGATCTGCTGGGCGAGCGCGCTCTGGGCGTTCTTGGCGTCGTGCATTGCTTCAGGTCTGTGCCGCATTACGGGAAGACCCCATTCTGGCAACCCGCGACGGAGCCGGACAAGGCATTGACAGGGCGCAAGGTTCAGCGGCGTAGCCGGATTGGACGCCGGCATCCTGGCAAAGCGCGGGCCCGGACTGGCCCTGGGCTGGGATGCCGGCGCGGGCGCGCGATGGTTGGCGCGCCCTGCCGCGTGTTACGAAGGTCAGCGGTAGTGGCGGGCGGCGCGCTGCATGACGATCTCGTCACGCATGCCTTCCAGGGCCATCAGGCGGACCTTGCCGACACCCTGCAGTTCCATGAACCGCTCCGTGTAGAACTCCGGCCCCAGCGCGGTGTCGGCGCGGGATTTGCTGAAGCCGTAGGGCACCACGCCCTTCTCGCCATCCTTGCTACCACCGACATAAAGAACGATTGCCATGTGATGTATTCCTCCAAATTGCTACTGCGTACTGCACTCGATGAGCGATGCTGCGAGCTCATCGAGGGAGAGCTTACCGCGTCGAACCTGACTGGAACGTCACGAAGGCTAATGACGATCGGTTGCACGCAGATGACGGCGGGATCGCAGCAAAATGCTTACGGATCTTTAACTTTCGGCTAACGAATCAGTACGGGATTCCCGCCAACGGCGCAGCCCCTCGTGGCTTGGTCGCGAAGTGCGTTTCATGTGATTGGTCAGGGCGGGATGGGGTCGCGGGACACGCCGTAAACCCATCCATGGGGGCTCGATGGCGCCATCCATGGCGCCAACGGTCCCGCGACCTCATCCCGCCCTGCCCCTGACAGGTTCCGTGCGCGTCCAACCACGGAAAAGAAAAAAAAAGACCAAAAGCAAAAGCGGCCTGGCCGGCTCGCTTTTTGTAGAGCCGAGCCCATGCTCGGCTGCTTTCAGGCCAGTCCGCGAAGCCGAGCGCAGGCTCGGCTCTACACGAGCAAGCGAAGCGCGCGACCCGCTTCTGCTGTTCTTTTTCTTTTCCGTGGCTTGGCGCACACGGGAACTGTCAGCGGCCGGGTGGGTGGGGCTGGCGGGGTATCCGCGGCATGGGTCGGGCGCATGCGCCCGACGGGTTGGGCAGGACGCCCAACCCCGGTCTTGCCGTGTGCGCAGGACAGCGCACACGTGCAAGCCGCGGCTAAGCCCCCATGGATGGGTTCACGGCGTCCCCGCCGGCCCCCACCCACCCGGCCAGCCCCCAGGAAGCAGGCATTCCGCGACCAAGCCACGAGGGGCTGCGCCGTTGGCTGGAAACTACGGCCACCAGCCACGCCCGAACCGGGCGAAATGATCGGCCGCCCGTTCAAACGGGTTGCGCGCACTCACCCCGCCGCACAGCAGGTATACCGGCAGGTACAGCGGGCCCAGCACCATGTACTGGTACACGTGCGCACGTTCGTGATCATCCAGCCGGATCAGCGGTTCCACGCCCCACCCCGCCTGATGCGCATAGGTGCGGCAGGAAATGCCCAGGTCATGGCCGGTATGCAGGATCACGTTCCCCAGCGTGATCGCCCCGCCTGGCCCCCACGGCCAGCGGTCGAACACCAGCGCACAGTCGCGCGCGCTCCAACGCAATGACGCGCCGCCGAGCATGCCGGCCAGGCCGCCAATCAGGCCGAGCAGCGAATTGGGCAACGTCCATGCTGCGCCCAGCATCTGCAGCGCACGCAGCCACAGCGGCCAGGGTCGGGCGGCCGTGTTCAATCGGCCTCGTTCGGCATCAGCAGCCACAGGATCAGGTAGATCAGAATGCCGGGGAAGGCGGCCGAGCCAATCGATATCAGCACGAACACGATCCGCACCAGCGTGGGGTTCCAGCCGAAGCGGTGGGCGATGCCGCCCATCACGCCGGCGATCATGCGATCGTTCAATGAGCGCGACAGCGTCTTGGGCGTGGTGTTCATGGCAGCGGCTCCGGGAAACGGACAAGGCAGTCGAGCATGGCTGGACTCTACACCGCCCCGATGTCTACGGCGTGCGGTGGCGCAGGGCCTGCAGGCGTGCGCCGAACCAGGTGGCTGCGGTCTGTTCAGGCTGACCCGGGCACTGGATGCGGTAAGGCTTGCCGCTCATGCTGCTCTGGCTGGCGGCGCGCTCGATGAACTGCTCGGCGCTGTCCACCATGTCCTTCTTCAGCAGGTAGTCGTACTTGCGCTGCAGATGGGCGCGCGCATCGCTGCCGTCGTACCAGCTGCCATTGCGCTGGAACCGGCACTGCGAGCCGTCCAGGCTGGCGATCAACTGGGCGATCTCCCGCCGTGCATCCGCACTGGGTGCGGCCTGGGCAAGTGGCGCTGCCAGCAGTACCGCAAGAATCAGCAAAATCCGGTACGTCATCATCCCTCCAAGTCAGTCGAGCAGGGCCCGACTCTACAGGTCGCGCGCCTTCAGCCAGCCATCGATCGTGGCCGGCACTTCGCGCTGCGCGCGGCCGGACACGTAGATACCAATATGGCCACCGCGGAAACTGGACTCGGTGTAGTCATCCGTACCCAGGCGCCCGCGCATCGCGCGCGAGGCGTCCGGCGGCACCAGATGATCCTGCTCGGCGTAGATGTTCAACACCGGCAGCGTCACCTGCGACAGATCCACCGTTTCCTCGCCGATCCGTACCGTGCCCTTCATCAGGCCATTGGCCTGGTAGAACTGCTTGATGAAATCGCGGAACGCCTCGCCCGCCAGGTCCGGCGAATCGAAGATCCACTTTTCCATGCGCAGGAAGTCCTCCAGCGCCGCCTTGTCATCGAGGATGTCGAGCAGGCCGACGTACTTCTGCACGTTCAGGCGGAATGGCTTGAGCATCAGGTAGCTGGCATTCATCAGGTCGGCCGGGATGTTGCCCAGCGTGTCGACCAGCAGGTCCACGTCCACCTGCCGCGCCCAGTGCGAGAGCATGTTGTCGGCGGTCTGGAAATCGACCGGGGTGACCATGGTGATCAGCTTGCCCAGCTTCTGCCGGCGCAGCGCCGCGTAGCACAGCGCGAACACGCCACCCTGGCAGATGCCGAGCAGGTCGACCGGGCTACCACTGCGCGCACGCAGCGCATCCACCGCGCCGTCGATGTAGCGCAGCAGGTAGTCCTCCAGGGTCTGGAAGCGCTCCGAGCGATCCGGGTAGCCCCAGTCCAGCACGTAGACGTCCTGACCCAGCGCCAACAGCTTCTGCACCAGGGAGCGGTCGGCCTGCAGGTCGACCATGTACGGCCGGTTGACCAGCGCGTACACGATCAGCAGCGGCGTGCGCCGGGTCGGCGCCTGTTCGCCGACGAAGCGGTACAGCACCACCTTGCCGTCGCGCCAGACTTCCTCGCGCGCGGTCACGCCATAGTCCACGTCTTCCACCTGCGGCAGCAGCTTCAGCCCCTCCATCAGCTTGCGCTGCATGGCCAGGGTCTCCTGCATCAGGTCATCGGCGTTGAAGCCCAACGGTCCCTTCATCGGTCACGCGCCCGTGAGGAGGTGCGAGATTGGGGCTTTTTCGCAGCCGCCTTTTTTGCAGGCGCCTTCGTTGCCGGTGCGGTCTTCTTCGCGGCCTTGCGCGCGGCAGGCTTCACTTTTGCCGGCGCCGGCTGCGCAACCGGATCGACCGCAGCGGTTCCGGCCTGCACTGCCACCTGCGCCTGCAGGCGGCGCAGGCTGCGCTCCAGCTCGGCGATGCGGCGGTGTGCGGCATCCATCTCGCTGCGGGTCGGCAGGCCGATACGTTCACTCATCTGTTCCACCTCGCGCTGCAGGCCGGCACGCAGACGCATCTGCGCGTTGCCCAGCGAGGCGTACACCTGCTGGAACGGTTCGGACATGGCGACCTTGGCGTAGGCCTCCTCGGCCACTTCGATCCACAGGTCGAACATCGCGCGGGCGCTGGTCAGCTGGCTGCCCGGCTGTTCATGCTCGGCCAGGCGCTGCTCGAACAACGCAAAGGCCTCGTCCAGTGCCCGCTTGATCAGGTCGACATAGGCGCGCGAATGCTGCTGGTATTCTTCCTGCGCACGCAGCAGGGCCTGCCAGCGCGCCTGGTGCCCGCGGCCGGGGCCGAATGCCGGGCTCTGCAGCCACGGGCCCGCCTGCAGCTGGAACTGCTGCAGCCATGCGGCGAATTCGGGCACGGCGGCGCCGGCGTGGGTGCTGCCACGGGCCCCTTGCAGCATCCATTGCAGCATGCCATCGCCCTGCCCCTGCACCGCCTCACGCCAGGCCTGGGCCACATCGGCACTGCTGGCGTCGCGGCCGGCAAACCGAGCGGCGACCTCTTGCATGGTGCCGTACCAGCTCCCGGCCTGTTCGCGGAACCGGCGCACGGCATCTTCCGGCGCGCCGGGCGCCTGTTCGGGCAACAGCTGGCCCCACCAGTCGAACAGCCGTTGCCAGCTGCCGGGGTCGTCACCGGCCGGTGCGCCGGGCGTGCCCGCGTGGCGCAGGGCATCGCCCCAGGCGCCGAAGTACTGCCGGGCCAGGGTCTCGAAATCACTGCTGCCGGCGTCGTGGGCCGAGCTGGTCATCGCAGGCCTCCGCAGGGCTGGCTCATGGCTTGGGAATGCGCAGGGTCTTGCTGATCATCAGCGACCCGGACAGGGCGAACAGCAGCACCATCGGGTGCAGCTGCCACGGACCGATCTGCCACTGGCCGAACCAGATGTTCTGGCCGATGGCATCGGTACCGGCGGCGATCGCCAGCACGATCACCAGCACCAGGCTGGTCGGGATAGGGGTGCCTTCAAAATACGTGACCTTGCCCTCGTCGCCGGTCATTGCCTCGGCGGTGACGTTGTAGCGCGCCAGGCGGCTGACGCCACAGCAGACGAAATAGCTCAGCACCAGCCAGTCCCAGCCGCCCTGCATGCCACATGCATAGGCCAGCGCCGCCGGCGCGACGCCGAACGAGATCACGTCGGACAGCGAATCCAGCTCGCGCCCCAGGGTGGAGCTGGACTTGCGCCAGCGCGCGATGCGGCCGTCGAGGGCGTCGAAGATGAAGGCCAGCGGTATCAGCGCCATGCCGAACAGCAGGTAGCCGCGCTCGCCGTCCTGCAGGAAGCGCATTGCGGCAAACACCGCACCGGTGCCGCAGAAAGCATTGGCCAAGGTGAACCAGTCGGCCAGCTGGAATTCGCGCAGCATCGAGAAGTGACGTTTCATGGGGTCTCACGGAGCATCGAGGCCCACAGGTTACCGCGAGCGCCGCTGCCGGCGACAGCGCCGGCAGGCCGCGGCCTTCACTGCTCCCTCACGCACCCTCACCGGCGGTGAATTTTTCGCCACCCATCTTGACAGCCTAGGGGGGTGGCGCCTGTCGCGGCTTATCCACAAAGTTGCCCACGCGTAATCCACACCCCCTGTGGACAACCAGATCTCACCGACTGCGACGGTGGACATTTCCTCATCACCCTGTCGCGGGGTTTCCCTACTTCCCAAGTTGCAGGGTCGGCGCTATGGTCACCGGCGGACCCGCCGCCGCCACGTCCGAAATTCTGCAACGGACGATGATGATGCTGGATGCTCCGACCCTGGCCGCACAGCTGCGGCAGCCTCATGGCGAGGCCGCGTTGGCGGTCGCTGATTCAATGAACCGCAGCAACGGCGCGCTCAACTTGGCCGCGATCGGACTGCTGGCCGTCAGCGCTGGCGAGCGCGTCCTGGAGGTGGGCCCGGGCAATGCGGCCTTCGCACCTCTGATGCTGCGGGCCGCCGGCAGCCACTATCTGGGCATCGAGTTGTCTGCGGCCATGGTCGAGGCCGGCATCCAGCGGCTGGCCAGCGCCGGGTTGGCCGAGCGCGCGGCGATGCGACACGGCGACGCCCATGCACTGCCGGTTGCCGATGCCACGATGGATGCGGCGCTGGCGGTCAACACCCTGTACTTCTGGCCGCACCTGGCACCAGTGCTGGACGAGCTGGCGCGGGTACTGCGCCGGGGCGGCCGCCTGTGCCTGGCCTTTGGCGATGCCAGCTTCATGCGCAGCCTGCCGTTTGCTGCCGATTTCCAGCTGCATGAGCTGGACGCGGTGGAGTTGGCCCTGCGCGTGTCGGGCTTCCGCGTTTCGGCCTGGCGCAGCCACCGGGAATCCGCGGCCGGCAATGACGGCCAGACCCGCGAAAAGCACTTCCACCTGCTGTTGGCACAGCGGCGCTGAAGCTGCCCGCCTGACCGAGTGGTAGAGCCGGCCGCTGGCCGGCTGCCCCGACGATTCCGGATTGCCGGCAAGCGGCCGGCACTACCCAGCCTGCACCCGCCTCCAGCGAGCAAAACAGAGCACCTGCATCACCAGCATGGCCAGCAACCCCAGCGGCCACGCCCACCACAGCCCGGCCAGTCCGTGCCGGGACTGCAGCCACATCGCCAGTGGCAGCTCCAGCAGCAATACGGCCGCCATGCCCAGCAACGCCGGCAACAACACCGTGCCACCGCCTCGCATCACTCCGACCAGCACCGCGCTGCCTCCCATCGCCAGCACGCCCCACACCACGGTGCGCAAATGCTGCGTGGCCAGTTCGCGCGCGTCGGTCGCCGCCAGGATCAGGCCAGTCAACCAGGGCGCCAGCGCCACAACCAGCATCACCACCCCGCTCAGTATCGCCAGTCCAAGCAGCACGCCGGTGCGGGCGATGGCGGGCAGCCGTGCCGTACGTCCCGCCCCCAGCGCATGCGCGGCGAGGATGGTGGCGGTGATGCCCAGCGACATCGCAGGCAGCTGCACCCAGCTCATCAACTGATTGACCGCGCCGTAGGCGGCCGTGGCGGTATAGCCGTGGCGATTGATCCAGCCCAGCAGCACGATCTCGGCCACGGCCAGACTGAGCATCTGCAGCGAGGACGGTACGCCGATGCGTAGCATCGGACGGATGAGTGCTCCATCGAAACGGATCGCTCGCAGCAACTCATGCCCCGGTGCCAACGGGTGCCCCATCCGCTGCCACCGCCACATCAGCCAGGCCAGGGCCAGCAGCGAGGCGAGCGCCGCCGAGACTGCCGCACTGGCTGCGCCCAGCTGCGGCAGGCCGGCCCAGCCCAGGATCAGCAGCGGCGTGCACAGCAGGCCGACCACCGTGGCCAGCAGCAGCGCATGCAGCGGCGTCTTCGCATCGCCCACCGCGCGGCTCACCGCAGTGGCCAGCCACAGCAGGAAGAACACCGGTACCGCCAGCAGCAGGATACGGGCATAGACGATGGATTCGCCGACGATCGGGGCCGGCGTACCGAGTGCCACCAGCAGCTCTGGAGCGAAACCGCCGCCCACGACCATCACCAGCACCGACATGAGCAGGATCAGCGCCACCGCGCTGCCAGCCACAGCGCGCGCCTGCTGCGGCCGGCCCGCGCCCCAGGCCTGGCCGATCAGCACCATCGCACCGGTGGCCAGGCCCATTACCAGGGCCAACAGCAGGAAGAAGACCGGGAAGAACGCTGCGGCGGCAGCCACCGCCTGCGTCCCCAGCAGATGGCCGAGGTAGATGTTGTCCAGCGTGCCTGCGGCAAGCTGCAGCGCATTGGTCAGCAGCATCGGCAGCAGCAGGGCCAGGTAGGTGCGCCACAGACGCGGCGCGACCAGGGGCGTGGGATGTACAGGGGAGTTCATGGGGTTCTCTGGGCAAGGCGCTGCCCTGCCCGGCGTTTCCACCAGCAAAGCAAGCACAGGGGACCGGGCCGTGGCCCGCGATCAGGTGGCGCCGCCGTTCAACGACGGCGCGATGGATCAGCCGTCAGCGCTGTCGAACGCCAGACGCAGGGCGTGGTCGCGCACATCCCTGGGCCAGGAATGCAGCACCGCTTCCAGGCCCGCACGGTCGTGCGCGAACAGCACGCGGATGGCCTCCTCGAAGCCCGGCAGGTCGCCGGCGATGGTCTGCAGGAAGTGATAGGCGCGTTCGGCATCGCGACGCCGGCGGTCCTTGTCCGCACCGGCGCGGCTGGCCGTCTCCACCAGTTTTCGCAATGCCACCGAGGCGCCGCCCGGCTGCTCGGCCAGCCAGGCCCAATGGCGCGGCAGCAAGGTCACTTCACGGGCGACCACGCCCAGCTTGGGGCGGCCACGGCCACGCGGGGTCGCAGCGTCTTCGGCAGTGATTTCGGCATCCGCCTCGTCAGAGGGGGGAAACGCTTCGGTTACCCGCGCCAGCAGTTCCTCGTCACTGCCGCGCGTATCGAAATCGCGGGTGCGACCGGTGGCGTTGTCGAACACTAGCAATGGTCCGGCAGCGTTGTCGGCGCGCAGCCGCTTGAGCGCCAGTGCCGCCACTTCCGGGCTGCCGCAGGCAACGAGGCGATGGCCGTCGAAACAACTGAAAGGAGGGAGTCGGGACGCAGGCATGGCAATGGCATCAGAGGTGATGCGCGAATATTGCCCGGGTAATTTATGACTGTCAATATTGCCCGGGTATTAATCGACCAAAAGAGCGTGCCAACCCAGATTGGCACTCCCCGGAATGGTTGCCACCTCCCCGATTCACCGGGTCACAGCCGGCTGTAGGACCAACTGACCATGCGCCCGTCCTTGTACGGCATAACCCCGTGGAACGGGCGCGGGTCGGCGTCGAACACCAGCGGCAGGAAGTTGCGGTCGCCCTCCCACATCGGCAGCGTGTCCAGCTTGTCCAGGTCCACCCACTCCAGCGTGCCCTCATGGTTGCCGCCGTGCGGGGTGCCTTCGAAACTGTCGATGACGAACACGAAGCCCAGCCAGTCCTCACCGTGCTTGCCAAATCCCGGCCAGCTGATGGTGCCGCGCAGGCGCATGCCGGTGCAGTCGATGCCGGCTTCCTCGGCGATCTCGCGACGCATGCCTGCCGCGACGTCTTCAGTCGGTTCGATCTTGCCACCCAGCCCGTTGTACTTGCCCAGATGATGGTCACCGGGACGGGTATTGCGATGGATCATCAGCACCTGGCGACGATCGGGCGACAGCACGTAGCCCAGGGTGGCGACGATCGGGGTGTACGGCATGGGCAGCATCCAGCGGCAGGTGAGCCGTGGATTATGGCCGATCAGCGCACCAGCGACAGGCGGCGTTCGGCGGGCGCCGCGACGCCATCGGCATCGCGGCGCAGCGTGGCCACGCCGTGGCCCCGCTCGGCCAGGTACTCCAGCCACTTGCCGAGGAAGGTGTTCATCCGCATGCGGTGGCTGATCAGCTCCGCCGGCGGCGGGTACAGCCCGATGGTGTCCTGCCAGCGGCGGCCGACGTAGCAGTGGGTGGTCTCGGCCTGGCGCGCGTCACGGTACAGGCGAACATAGGCCGATGGATCAGGCTCGCCAGTGACCGGGTCGGCCAGATCGTAGGTCAGCCGCAGTTCCACCGTGTAGCGGTGGCACTCGATCACGTCCAGGCGAACGTCCAGGCCATCGCCGACCGAGGAGACGTAGCTACCCGTCGTCAGTCCAGCCGGTTCGAACAGGCGCACCAGATGGCGGTAGTTCTCCGCGTACAGACCCATGAGCCAGCTCAGCCGGCTCAGGCGGGGAATGCGTTCGGTACGGGGCAAGGCTCGGGCCATGGGTCGATCCTACACGTTGGTGCTTCAACGTGGGGGCGGGATCACCCCGACCAAAGGGGCTCGGTATCGACCAACGGTCGATACCCACCGTGCAGGAGGGTCGATGCCCCAGCGCAGGAGGGTCATCACCCCGGAGGTAGGCCACGACCGTTGGTCGTGGCGCACGGATCAATACAGCTCGCGCTGCAGCCCCAGCGTGGCCAGCACCTTGCTGGAAATCTCCTCGATCGAGGTATGCGTGGTGCTCAGGGTCGGAATCCGCTCCATGCGGAACATGGTCTCGGCCGCGGCCACCTCGCGCTTGCAGGTGTCCAGGTTGGCGTAGCGCGAGTTCGGGCGGCGCTCCTGGCGGATCTGCTGCAGGCGGTCCGGGTCGATGGTCAACCCGAACAGCTTGCGTCGGTAGTTGCGCAGGCGCGGCGGCAGGCGGTCGCTTTCCAGGTCCTCGTCGGTCAACGGGTAGTTGGCCGCGCGCACCCCGTAATGCAGGGCCAGGTAGATGCAGGTGGGCGTCTTGCCGGCGCGCGACACCGCCACCAGGATCACGTCGGCATCGTCGTAGTTCACCGCAATGCCATCGTCATGGGTCAGGGCGAAGTTCATCGCGTTGATGCGGCGGTGGTAGGTATCGAAATCGACCATGCCGTGGGCCTGGCCGACCCGGGCCAGGCGCGGGCTGGCCAGTTCACGCTCCAGGGGCTCGATGAACGGCGCGAACACATCCAGCATCAGCGCCCCGCTGTCGGCCAGGATCAGGCTCAGGCTCTGGTCCACGCAGGAGTTCACCACGATCGGCCGGGCCTGGTAGCGCTCACCTGCCGCCTGGATCCGGGCGCAGGCTTCACGCGCTTTTTCGGGGTCGTCGACAAACGACATTCGGTCGGTAATGAAGCTGAATCCGGAGAACTGGGTCAGCAGGCTATGCCCAATGGTTTCAGCGGTGATACCGGTTCCATCGGAAACGTAGAACACCGGACGGATGGTCGACATGCGCGCTTTTACCCCCTACGAAGCTTAAAAAGGCCGCCAGCACAAGCTTGTGCCGACGGTGCTCTGCCCGGCATCATATCGGCTTCTTCCTACGGACGCGGCCACTCAGCCCGCCTCGGGCGATGGCCAAACGGAGCATCGCGCTTGAACGAGAACATCCTGTGGTTGCACGAACTGCGTCTGGCCGATCTGGCCCGCGTAGGCGGCAAGAATTCGTCCCTGGGCGAGATGATCGGCAACCTGGCCGGTCTGGGCGTTTCGGTGCCGGGCGGTTATGCCACCACCGCTGAAGCCTTCAAGGACTTCATCGCGCACAACGACCTGTCCAAGCGCATCTTCGACAGGCTGGCCACGCTGGACGTCGAGGACGTCAATGCGCTGACCGCCGCCGGCAAGGAAATCCGCGGCTGGGTAATCGACGCCCCGCTGCAGCCGCAGCTGGACCAGGACATCCGCACCGCCTACGCCAAGCTGAGCGCCGAGAATGGCGGCGGCGACGTTGCCGTGGCCGTGCGTTCGTCTGCCACCGCCGAGGATCTGCCGGATGCGTCCTTCGCCGGACAGCAGGAAACCTTCCTCAACGTGACCGGTGCCGACGACGTGGTGCACAAGGTCAAGGAAGTGTTCGCCTCGCTGTACAACGACCGCGCCATCGCCTACCGCGTGCACCACGGTTTCAAGCATGAGGACGTTTTCCTGTCCGCCGGCGTGCAGCTGATGGTGCGTTCGGGCGTCGGCTCCTCCGGCGTGCTGTTCACCCTGGACACCGAGTCCGGCTTCCGCGACGTGGTGTTCGTCACCTCCTCGTTCGGCCTGGGCGAGATGGTCGTGCAGGGCGCGGTCAATCCGGACGAATACTACGTCTACAAGCCCACCCTGCAGGCCGGCAAGCCGGCGATCCTGCGCCGCTCGCTCGGCAGCAAGGCGATCCGCATGGTGTATTCGGATGTCCCCGGTGAGCGCGTCCGTATTGAAGACACCCCGGCCGAACTGCGCACCACCTTCTCGATCAGCGACGAGGACGTGCAGGAACTGGCCAAGCAGGCGCTGGTCATCGAAAAGCACTACGGCCGCCCGATGGACATCGAGTGGGCCAAGGACGGTGTCAGCGGCAAGCTGTTCATCGTGCAGGCGCGCCCGGAAACGGTGAAGTCGCGCAGCCACGCCACCCAGATCGAGCGCTTCGCGCTGACCGAGAAGGGCGGCAAGGTGCTGGCCGAGGGCCGTGCCGTCGGCGCCAAGATCGGTTCGGGCGTGGCCCGCGTGGTGAAGACGCTGGACGACATGAACCGCGTGCAGCCGGGCGACGTGCTGATCGCCGACATGACCGATCCCGATTGGGAACCGGTGATGAAGCGCGCCTCGGCCATCGTCACCAACCGCGGTGGCCGCACCTGCCACGCCGCGATCATCGCGCGCGAGCTGGGCGTGCCAGCCGTGGTTGGTTCGGGCAACGCCACCCAGGTCATCGAGGATGGCCAGCTGGTCACCGTCAGCTGCGCTGAAGGCGATACCGGCTTCATCTACGAAGGCAAGCTCGGCTTTGAACGCACCACGACCGATCTGGGCAACATGCCGCCGGCCCCGCTGAAGATCATGATGAACGTGGCCAACCCGGAACGTGCCTTCGACTTCGGTCAGCTGCCGAACGCCGGCATCGGCCTGGCCCGCCTGGAAATGATCATCGCCAGCCACATCGGCATCCATCCGAATGCGCTGCTGGAATACGACCGCCAGGACGCCGCGACCAAGAAGAAGATCGACGAGAAGATCGCCGGCTACGGTGATCCGGTCAGCTTCTACGTGGACCGCCTGGCCGAAGGCATCGCCACCCTCACCGCCTCGGTTGCACCGAACCCGGTGATCGTGCGCCTGTCGGACTTCAAGTCCAACGAGTACGCCAACCTGATCGGCGGCAGCAACTACGAGCCGCACGAAGAGAACCCGATGATCGGCTTCCGCGGCGCCAGCCGTTACGTCGACCCGAGCTTCTCGGCCGCCTTCGCGCTGGAGTGCAAGGCCGTGCTGCGCGTGCGCAACGAAATGGGCCTGGACAACCTGTGGGTCATGATTCCGTTCGTACGCACCCTGGAAGAAGGCCGCAAGGTCGTCGAGGTGCTGGAACAGAACGGCCTGAAGCAGGGCGAGAACGGCCTGAAGATCATCATGATGTGCGAAGTGCCGTCCAACGCACTGCTCGCCGATGAGTTCCTGGAGATCTTCGACGGCTTCTCGATCGGCTCCAACGACCTGACCCAGCTGAGCCTGGGCCTGGACCGCGACTCGTCGATCGTCGCGCACCTGTTCGACGAACGGAACCCGGCAGTGAAGAAGCTGCTGTCGATGGCGATCAAGGCAGCACGTGCCAAGGGCAAGTACGTTGGCATCTGCGGCCAGGGCCCGTCCGATCACCCCGATCTGGCCGAATGGCTGATGCAGGAAGGCATCGAGTCGGTGTCGCTGAACCCGGACACCGTGGTTGATACCTGGCTGCGCCTGGCCAAGCTGAAGGCCAACGGCTGATGCCGTGATGGGCTGACGTCGCTTTCATCGACGTCCGCCCATACTGCTGCTGCACGCAAGCCCCGCCTCTGCGGGGCTTGCTGTTTCTGGCGTCCGCGCACGCCCTGCCCCACGCAGACATCGCTACGCAACAAAGGACTTCCGCATGATCGCCGCCGCACCTCCCACCCCCGCCCCCGCCGCAACGCCCTGGTTCCACTCGCTCAACTGGGAGCGCCTGCTGGAAACCTACGGTGTGCCGTTACTGGCCGCCATCGTGGTGCTGCTGGTGGGCCTGTGGGTGGCGCGTCGCCTGTCCAACGCGATGCCGCGCGCCACAGCGCGCATGGGCGTGGACCCGATGCTGGGCAGCTTCCTGCGCAACGTGGTGTACGCCGCATCGCTGGTGATCGTGGTGGTGCTGGCCATCGGCACGCTGGGCGTGCAGATCACGCCGCTGCTGGCCGTGCTCGGCACCGCCGGCCTGGCCGTTGGCCTTGCCCTGAAGGATTCGCTGTCCAACATCGCCTCGGGCGTGATGCTGGTGACGCTGCGACCGTTCCGCGTCGGCGATGTGGTGACCGTGGCCGGGCAGACCGGCACGGTGCGCGAAGTGCGCATTTTCCAGACCGTCATCACCGGTGCCGACAACCAGCACACCACCATTCCGAACACGCTGATCACCGCCGCGCCGATTATCAACCTGACCGCCGAGCCGACCCGCCGCGTCGAACTGGTAATCGGCATCGGCTACGAGGACAACATCCAGCTGGCACGCGACACCGCGCTGGCGCTGATGAAGGCGGACCCGCGCGTGCTGCAGACGCCGGCACCGGACGTGGTGGTGTACGAGTTGGGGGCGCATGCGATCAACCTCGGCATCCGCTGCTACGTGAAGTCGGCCGACTGGTTCGGCACCAAGGTCACGCTGCTGGAGCAGCTGAAGCTGGGCTATGACAAGGCCGGCATCAACATTCCGTATCCGCAGCAGGACATGCACCTGTACCTGCATGGAAAGGATGGCAGCGTGGTGGAGGCCGACGCGCTGGTGCGCGACAAGCCCTGATCCATCCCCGGGCTGCCGGCCAGCGGCCGGCACTACCCCCGCCGCCTGACTGAAATGCCGGCCAGCGGCCGGCACTACCCCCTCGCCGCCTG
>NZ_JBSRQL010000018.1:0-109610 GCF_054083135.1 Stenotrophomonas maltophilia group sp. LNF247 | reverse complement strand
TTCATTCCAGATTTCCACCGTTCCGGCACGCTGGCTGCGCTGCTTTTCCAGGAATGCGGCACCATCGATCAGCGCCTGCAGCTGCGCGCGTTCGCTGGCGACACCACGCGCACTGCGTGCACTGCGCTCGACCTGCGCACGCAGCGCATCGGCAGCGTCACGGCGGTTGTCGAGCAGCTGCACGGCGGCCAGCACCAGCATCACCAGCGCGGCCACGGCCAACAGCACGTTCCAGCGCCGCATGGGATCCGCGCGCAACTGGCGCTGCGCCGGTGGCAGCAGGTTCACCTGCAGAGGCTCACCCTCGCTGTCGATGGCATCGACACCGGCCAGTGCATCGGCCCACTCGCCCACGCTGGCCCGCCACGCTTCCAGCTGGCGCAGCGGCCAGGCGATCAGTTCGACCTGCAGCTGGCCCTCGGCTGCGCCCCCCAGCTCACGCACGTCAAAGCTGACCTGGCTCGATTCGAACGGCGTCTGGCGGTCGATCTCGAAACCGACCACGGCGCGCAGGCGGTCGGCCGCAGCCGCGGGCAAGCGCAGATGACGACGCAGTACCTCGCTGGCCGGCAGCAGCCACACCCGTGGCAGGCTGCGCAGCCGCGGTTCCAGCACGCGGTCCAGTTCCACCGGCGACAGCGGCCATGGCACGCTGGCAACCGCTTCGCGGCGTTCACCGGCCTCACGCCAGACCTGCAGCTGGTCACCCTGGCGCTGCAGCAGCAGGCGCGCCTGTGCCCAGCCCAGCGCCCACTGCCAACGGGCCGGCAACCACGCCAGCAGCGATTGCCGCCACCAGCGCAGGAAACGACCGGCGCCCGGGCCGATCCGGCCCTGCACCTGCCGCACACTGTCCTGCCATGCCGTCATCTTGCTGTCATTCCCTGCTCCCAGCGAAGCACTGTGTAGGACCGCCCGGGAACCCCGCCCGAGCCATTGCGTACCACTGCCTGCAACACCGACCGGCGTCCAATGCTGTCGGTTGCACGGGACTCGATACTATAGGTGCCGCTGCTGCTGGCAAGCGTTGTCGCACCGCCAGCGGTATCTGCGTCACGCTCCTGCTGGGCGCGCTGCGCCAGCACGGTATCCGCATCCAGCCCCAGTGCGGTCAGCACCGGCGCGCTGGCGAACTGGGGATCCGGGCGCGCCTGGCGGCTGTACAGGGTCAGGTGGGGCAGCATGGCCTTGTACAGCGGGCCGCGCATGCCCAGCACCCGCTGCAGTTCGCCGAGTGTCTCAAAGCGCTTGTTGCGCGGGCCATACGGCAACCCGGCCGCCGCGTAGTCCGGCGCTTCGGCACCGCCACCGGGCTGCAGCAGGCTGTCTTCATCACGCCAGTCAACAATGGCGCCGGCCATCTGCCGGGCAGCGCCTTCGTCTTCACCGAGTGCCTTGAGGAACGCCGTCAGCAGGGTCACGTCGGCCAGGTTGAGGTTGATCTTGCCATTCTCGTCCAGCACCTTGATCTCGATGCTGGCGTCATCGAACTGCCAGCGGTAGGTGCGGCCATCGGCACGCCAGGGCGCCCGCAGCGGATCAGCGGACAGGCGCAGCAGCGCGTACTCCAGGCCGGCGCGCGCACGTTCCTGCCCGCGTGCCTCGTCATCCAGTACCCGCTGCTGCAGATGCTCGACCCGTGCGCTCAGCGCGAACGCACCGACCAGCGCGGTCATCAATGCAATCAGCCACAGCACCAGCACCAGCGCCGCACCGTGTTGCCGGTTCATCGCGCACCTCCACTGCCACCGGCGCGCGGTGCCACCACCAGCAATGGCCAGGGCGCGCCCTTGGCGGGCACGATCCTGATCTCCACCAGCATCGGCAGCCGCCGGGTATCGTCCCAGCGCGGCATCCAGTCACTCATCTGACCGGTGCCCGCATCGATGCCGCGATAGCGCAGCTGCACCGACTTCAGGTTCTCAACCAACACCTCCGGCGGGCGTGGCGGATTCTCGGCGATGCGCTCGCCTTCCTGCAGCAACACCAGGTCCAGCAGCAGGCGCTGTTGCCCCTCGCGTCCGTCCACCTGCAGCGCGTGCAGGTAGGAGCCTCCACGGCCGAGGTAGCCGGGCAGGTCGGCGGCGAACAGCATGCGCTGTTCTTCGCCCTGGAAGAACACCGGTTCGCGGGTGGGGTCCGGGACCTCCAGCGGGGTGCGCAGTGCGCCGGCCAGCTGCCTGCGCAGCAGAGACTCGACCGCCCGCATGCGTTCACTTTCGGCGGCGATCTGTTCGCCGCGCTGGCTGACCGCCATCGCCGAGCGCACGCTGGCAAAGGCCAATGCCAGGCCGCCGGCCAGCAGCACGGTGGCCAGCATTACTTCGACCAGGGTGAACCCTGCGGCGCGGCGCTTCACCGCGCATTCTCCAGGTCGGGCGGCAACAGGCGCAGGCTGCGCCAGCGCAGCTGTTCGCGCTCGCTGTCACCCCAGCGCACCTGCAGCTGCAGTTCGGCCAGCCAGGGGGTTCCCGGTGACGTTGCCTGCGCGACATTGCCTGCGCGCGGCTCCGCCCACGGCTGGACCTGCAATTCCCAGTGGTAGCGCCCCTGCTCCCAGTCTCCCTGCTGCCTGCCTGCCTGCAGCGGCGAGGCGACGCCGGTTTCGGCCAGCAGCGACTGCGCATGCAGCACCGCGCGCGTGCGCAGCTCGGCATCGCGCACCTGTTTTGCGCCGCCGGACAGGCTGCCCAGCAGCAGCGTCAGCGCCAGGCCCAGCAGGGCGAAGGCGATGATCACTTCCAGCAGGGTGAAGCCGCGGGCGCGCCGCTTCATTGCGCCCGCCAAGGGCCAGAGCGGACCTCACCGGTCAGCCAGCCCACGTCGATGCGCCATTCGGCGTCGTCACGCTGCAGCCGGATGCGGCCACCGCTGGAGCCGCCATCGGGGTGGAACTCGATCACGCCCTGCCCCGGCGCGGTGGCCAGCTGCGCGGCGCCTTCGAACTGCACCTGCAGCTGTGCCGGCACGTCACCGTGGCGCTGGTTGGCGCCTTCCCAGCGCCGCTTGGCCGGCTCGATGACAAAGCGCTGCGGCTCGCCGCGGGTGATCGCCTGCGCGCGCACCATGCGCAGCTGGTTGGCGATGTCCTTGCCGGCGCTGCGCAGCTGCATGCCAGCGAAACCGCGTGACAGGCCGGCAGCGGTGATCAGGCCGATCGCGGCGATCAGCGCGATCACCAGCAGCATTTCCAGCAGCGACAGGCCCGCTGCGCGCCTGCCGGGCAGGCGCGGGCGTTGCAACCGGCGCGGCAGGAAACGCGACATGCCCGGTTACGGCTGGTAGCGGATGTCGGCGTCGACACTGCTGCCACCGGCCTTGCCGTCCTTGCCCAGGCTGATCAGCTCATACGGCTGGCCCTCGCCCGGCGTGCGGTATTCCAGCGCATGGCCCCACGGATCGTTCAGATCGGCCGGCTTGGCATAGGGCCCCAGCCAGCCAGCCACGCCAGCCGGTGCAGTCACCAGATCATTGAGCGAGCCGGGCAGCTTGCCGGTATCGATCTGGTAGTTGTCGACCTTGGATGCGACGGTCTGCACCTGTGCCTTGGCAATGTTGGCCTTGCCGCGGTCGGCGCCACCCAGCACGCGGCTGGCGACCAGGGTCAGCACCGCGCCGATCAGCACGATGACGATGATGATCTCCAGCAGGCTCATGCCCGACTGGTTGCGCGCTGCGGTGAAGGAAAGGCGGATCGGTCGACGGGAAGCAATCATGGTCGGTCCTTTCAGTTGCGGAGTGTCGGGGTTGCGTAGGGATCCATCGTCAACCGATGGCATTGGTCAGGTCGTACAGCGGCACCAGCACGGCAACGATCACCGCACCCACCACCGAGGCCAGCACCAGGGTGATCGCCGGCACCATCGCCGCCAACAGGCGGTCGATGCGGCGGGCGCTGTCCTGTTCGAAGGTGTCAGCCGCTTTCAACAGCATGGTATCGAGCGCGCCGGACTCCTCGCCAACCTGGATCATCTGCAGGGCCAGGCGCGGGAAACGCCTGCCTCGCGACAGTGCCAGCGACAGGCCGGCACCGTTCTTCACTTCATCGGCGGCGGTTTCCACATCGGCAGCCAGCGCGCGGTTGCCCAGCACGTTGCGGGCGATGCCCAGGGCACCCAGCAGCGGTACGCCATTGCGCAGCAGGGTACCCAGCGTGCGCGCCAGCCGGGCAGTCTCCAGTTCACCCAGCAGGCGGCCGATGCCGCGACGCTGCAGCAGCCAACCATCCAGCGCCAACCGGAAGGCCGGCTGCCGCGCCTTGCGTTCGAAGAACAGCGCCACCAGCGCCGGCACCACCAGCAGCAGCACCCACCAGTCACGCACGAACAGGCCCAGCTGCAGCACTGCGTTGGTGAACCACGGCAGCGCCACGTCCAGGCTCTCGTACATCTGCGCGAACTGCGGCACCACGTAGCCAAGCAGGAACAGCAGCGCACCACCCACCACCACCAGCAGGATGGCCGGGTACACCAGCGCGTTGATCACCTTGCCCTGCAGGGCCCGGCTGCGTTCGAGGTAGTCGGCCAGGCGCTGCAGGGTTTCGTGCAGGCTGCCGCCGGCCTCACCGGCACGCACCATGTTCACATACAGGCGCGAGAACAACCCATGCTGGCGTTCCAGTGCGATCGACAGCGGCGCGCCACCGCGCACCACATCGCGGATGTCGGTGATCGCGCGACGCGAACGATCGTCTTCGGGCAACCCGAGCAGGATCGACAGCGCGCGGTCCAGCGGCTGGCCCGCACCGAGCAGTGTCGCCAGCTGCTGGGTGAACTGCAGCAATGCCGCGCCCTGCAGCGGCCGTTGGCGGAACAGGTTGCGCCAGGTACCGCCACCGATCGCACCGCCATCGGCCAGCTGTGTCTCCATCGGCAGATGGCCCTGGTCCTGCAGGCGCGCGACCAGCTCGGCCTCGCTGGCCGCTTCCATCTGCCCGTCGAAGATCTCGCCGTGCGGATTCAGTGCCTTGTAACGGTAGGTCGGCATGTCAGCCCCGTCGTCCTGCGCGCATCAGCTTTCCTCGGTGACACGCAGGACTTCCTCGATGGTCGTCTGCCCACTGAGGGCCTTGGACAGGCCGTCTTCGTACATCGTGCGCATGCCGGCTTCGCGGGCAATGCGTTCGATCTCGCCCATGCCGTCGCGGCGCATCACCGCACGCCGCAGCGCATCGTTCATCACCAGGAATTCCATGATGGTGGTACGACCGAGGTAACCGGTCGGCGCCAGCGCCGAGGGCCTGGGGCGGAACAGATGGATCGGCCCTTCCGGCTGCAGGCGGCGCAGCTCGAAGCGTTTGATTTCCTCCGGCGAAGCCTCGTAGCGCTCGGCGTGGGTCGGTTCCAGCCGGCGCACCAGGCGCTGGGCCAGAATCCCGTTGATGGTGGAGGTGAGCAGGTAGTCTTCCACGCCCATGTCGAGCAGGCGGGTGATACCACCGGCGGCATTGTTGGTGTGCAGGGTGGACAGCACCAGATGGCCGGTCAGTGCCGACTGGATCGCGATGCGCGCGGTTTCCAGATCGCGCATTTCGCCGATCATGATGATGTCCGGATCCTGGCGCACGATGCTGCGCAGCGCGTTGGCGAAGTCCAGGCCGATCTGCGGCTTGGCCTGGATCTGGTTGATGCCCTCGATCTGGTACTCGACCGGGTCCTCGACCGTGATGATCTTGACGTCGGCGGTATTGAGCTGGCTCAGCGCGGTGTACAGCGTGGTGGTCTTGCCCGAGCCGGTCGGGCCGGTCACCAGCAGGATGCCGTGCGGCTGTTCCAGCACCTTGCGGAACTGCGGCAGGAACGCATCGGTGAACCCCAGCCGGTGGAAATCAAACACCACTGTCTCGCGGTCGAGCAGGCGCATCACCACGCTTTCGCCGTGCGCGGTCGGCACGGTGCTCACGCGCAGGTCCAGCTCCTTGCCCTGCACGCGCAGCATGATGCGGCCGTCCTGCGGCAGGCGGCGCTCGGCAATGTTGAGCCGGGCCATGATCTTGATGCGGCTGATCACCGCTGCGGTGAGGTTGGCCGGCGGGCTTTCGCCCTCCACCAGCACGCCATCGACACGGTAGCGGACCTTCAGGCGGCTCTCGAACGGTTCGACATGGATGTCCGACGCGCGCAGTTCCACCGCACGCTGGATCACCAGGTTGACCAGGCGGATCACCGGCGCTTCCGAGGCCAGGTCGCGCAGGTGCTCGATATCGTCGACCGCGCCGCCCTCGCCGTCTGCGGTCTCCACGATCGCGCCCATCGCGCTGCGGCCCTGGCCGAACCAGCGCTCGACCAGGTCATCGATCTCCGCGCGCATGCCCAGCACCGGTGTCACCGGAACCCCCAGCGCCAACTGCACGGCCTGCTGCGGATAGGCATCGTGGGCATCGGCCAGCCACAGACGCACCCCGTGTTCATTCAACTCCAGCGGGCACACATGGAACTGCTTCAGGAAGCGCAGCGACAGTGGCATGCCCTCGGCCAGTGCCTGTGGCGGGGCCTCCGGCACCTGCCTGCCCTCCAGCAGCGGCAGGCCCAGCACCTCCGCGCTGGTCTGTGCCTGGTCGCGTTCAGACACCAGGCCCAGGCGCACCAGCAGGCCCAGCAGGCTGCCGCCGGCCTCGGCGTGCAACGGCCGCGCGCGCGCCAGGTCTCCTTCCTTGAGCCGGCCGCGTGCCAGCAGCGCATCCAGGATGCGGCCTTCGGCATCGTCGGTAACGGTTGCAGCGAGCGCGTTCACGTGACTCTCCTGTCAATCGGACCGACTTTAGCAGTTAAGCCATGATTTCCGCCGCCCTGCGGCCAGCTTTCGTAAAAAGACGAAGCCCGTCACACAGGATGACGGGCCTCGGCCGTTCAACTACGACACGTCAGGCTTACTGCGTGGCGAGGATGCTCACGCCGTTGTAGGCCGCTTCGCCCACTACCTTGATGTAGTAGGTGCCTGCCACCGGCTTGTTCACCCGTACCGTTTCGGACGTGCCGGGACGGGTCGACTTGCCATCGTTGTCGCTGGCGCTCGGCTCGCGACCCTGGGCGATGTAGACCGACACGTTGCCGGTGCCACCGTAGGTGATCACGCTGAGCTGCTTGCCAGCGGCTGCCTCGAAGCTGTACAGGCGGCTGCTGCCGGCCGTGCCGTTCAGCCCCCCCACGGCGGCCTTGTTGGTCAGCGGCGTCGCCACCGGTCCACAGTTCTCGGTGCACGGCTCTTCCAGCGCCTTTGCCAGCGCCGCCTTGGCATCGACGATGCCGGTACCGATCGGAGTGGCGGTCGGGATGCTGACCGGGAACGGACGCGCGGTTTCCTTCAGCAGGGTGCGCATCGCGGCGGGGGCCAGCGGATCCTTGCCCTTGGCGCTCAGCGCGCTCTGCACCAGTGCAGCGACGGCAGCCACGTGCGGCGAGGCCATCGACGTGCCGCCCATGCCCATGTAGCTGTAGCTGCCCGACTCCGGCGTGGTGGCCGCATCGGAACCGGACTGCCAGACGTAGCCGCCGGGATTGCCGTCGACGCTGCCACCACCACCCGGACCGGACAGGTCCACGCGGGTGCCGTAGTTGGAGTAGTAGGTGATGCCGCCGGTAATGCGGGTGGCGCCGACGGTCACCACGCCGTCGCAACTGGCTGGACGGTATTTGGAGGCGTTGTCGGTCTCGTTGCCGGCCGCCACGACCACCGTGGTGCCACGCGAGATCGCGCCGTTGATCGCGTCCTGGTAGGTCCCGTCACAGCTGCCGCTGCCGCCGAGGCTCATGTTGATGATCTCGGCCGGGTTGGCATTGGCGGGCACGCCCGCCACGGTGCCGCCGGACGCCCAGGTGATGGCATCGGCGATATCGGAAAGGTAGCCGCCGCACTTGCCGAGCACGCGGACCGGCAGCACCTTGGCCTTGTGCGCGACACCGGCCATGCCGACGCCGTTGTTGGTCTGCTCGGCCACGGTACCGGCCACATGGGTACCGTGCCAGGAGCTGTCCTCGGCGACGGAGCCGGTGTAGCACTCGTTGTCGTTCTCGACCCAGTCACCATAGTCCTGCGCACCTGGCACGCGGTCGTTGGTGGCACGGCGCGACGTCTCGGCATCGCTGATGAAGTCGTAGCCTTCCAGCAGGTTGCCGACCAGGTCCGGGTGCTGCGGCAGGATGCCGGTGTCGAGTACCGCCACCACCACGCCTTCGCCCTGCGATACATCCCACGCCGACGGTGCGTTGATGCCGCCGGTGGCGTTGTGCAGGTGCCACTGGTACTGCTGGTAGTAGGGATCATTCGGCGCCAGCGCCGGCTGCACGTCACCGGCACGCAGCTCGGTACGGCGCAGCTTCACATCGGCTTCGGCGTACTGCACGGACGGATCGGCCTTCAGTTCCTTCAGCACGCGCTGCAGTTCGGCAGGCGCCAGGCGCCCCTGCAGGCGGATCAGGTCGGCACCGACGCCCAGCCTGCGCACGACCTGCGGGCCGAGCGCGCTGGCGCGGGTAGTGCCACCGGACAGGCTGGCGCGGGTCAGCGCGGACTGCACGGTGGACAGCTTGGCCGACCGGTCGCCCGCCGCAGCGGTGCCGGCACGGTACTTGACGATGATGCGCTGGGTGCCCGGCTCGGCGGTGCTGGCCTGGCGCACCGGTTCACGGGTCGGCAACCCGGCGGCGTGGACGGCACCGACGGCAGTCATCGACAGCACGGCGGCGGCAAGCACATTGATGCGAAGGTTCTGCTTCTTGATCACGTCGAATTCCTCTTCTGGGTCATGGATCGAACCAACACTGCGGCCATCATTCCTTGACGACTCCCGGCCGGCCCAGCCGGGATTGCCGTGACCTCCCCCCAGGCCCTGTTTGCAGGTTTGGCGCCGGCGTGGGTGGCCGCCGGCGCAGTGGTTTGGCTTACCAGCCGAAGCCGGCACCGACGCCAACCGAGCTGTCGTCACTGCTGAAGGCACCGCCGAAGGTAACCGTGGCGCGATCGCTGATCGCACGCTGGTAGCCCAGCGACAACGCCGACTCGCCGCCCTGGAAACCGATGCCGACGCCGACCCGGTTCTGGGTGCGGATACCGGCGGCACTGGTGGCCATGTTGAGCATCGCCGCACTCATCGCACCCTGGCGGTCGATGCGGCGGTCCATGTGGCGCAGGCGTCCATCGATCTCGCCCTTGAACACATCGAAGCTGTCGGCGACGGCCTGGACGCGGCTGTCGGTGTAGCTGTTCGCCGTGGCCACGCCACGGTCCAGCTGGCCCTTGTTGACGGCGTCGGTGGCGGTGGTGCCGGCGGCGACGTTGGTGACCTGGCGTTCGTTGCCTTCGCTGCCGACCGACACGGTGTTGGCACGATCGGCGACCGAACCCTGGCCCAGTGCCACGGCGTTGGCAGCCGTGGCACTGGCACCCTGGCCGACGGCGGTGGACGACGCGCCGCTGGCGACGGCGCCCTCGCCCATGGCCACCGCATTGGCGCCGGTCGCCGGGGTCCCGACCGGAATGCCAGCACCCGCCGCGGCGGCCGTCGGCGTACCCTGCACCCGCGCGGTGCCGGCCGGTGCTGCATCGGCTGTTGCACGCGCATCCGCGGCGCTGGCCAGCGGGCTGTCATCCAGCGAGGCACTCATCGCGCGCAGGCTGGCGGTTCCGGCACGCGTGCCACCGGCGGCGCGACGGTCGATCTCGCTGACCTTGCGGTCCAGCGCGCCCAGCGCATCGCCGACGTTGCTGTAGGTGGCGCCCTGGATCACGTAGTTCGGCGCCACGAACACGCCCTGCATGCCAACGCTGGCACCACCGCCGAGGAAGCTGGCGGCATCACTTAGCGACTGGAACAGCTGCCCGCCGGTGATCGCCTGGCGGCTACCGGCGGCGATGCTGCCGGCACCGACGTTGTCGATGGTGGTGCCCTGGAAACCGGACAGGGTCAGTCGGTCACGGCTGGCGTCGTCGTAGCCGACCGCACTGGCCGCCGTGGTCTCGACCGTCGCGATGCGCGAGTCGAAGTCACCCACGCGGGTTTCCACTGCTCCCACCCGCTGGTTGGTGACGTTGAGCTGGGAGCCGGTGATCGCATCGGTGCTGCCGGCAGCGATGCGGCCGTCGGCGACGTTGACGATGCGCCGCGTGGCCGGACCGGCGGTGCCGTTGCCACCGCCGACCGAGACCACGTTGGCCTCCAGCGCGCGCGAACCGGCACCCAATGCCACCGAGTTGTTGCCGCTGGCGCCGCTGTTGGCACCCAGTGCCAGCGTCGCATTGCCGATGGCCGCGGCACCGCTGCCCAACGCATTGCTGCGGCCGCCACTGGCGTTGGCGTTGCCGCCAATGGCCACGGCATCGGTGCCGGTGGCACTGGCGGTACCCGAACCGTTGGCCTTGAAGCGTTGGCCGACCGCATCGGCGGTGGCGGCCACTGCATCGAGCTGGCCCTTGTTCACCGCATCGGTGGCCTGCGTACCCGCCGCGACATTGGTGAGCTGGCGGTTGATCGCGCTGTGGGTGACGCCGGCGGCATCGACCCACTCCTGCGCAGCACCCACCGACACCGTGTTGGCGCGGTCGGCCAGCGAGCCCGCGCCCAACGCGACGCTGTTACCGGCGTCCTTGGTGGTCCAGGTGTTGCTGCCGAGCACCGTCGCGTTGCTGGCCTGCGCATAGCTGTTGTAACCGACCACGGTGGCGCCATCTTCGGTGGCCCACGCTTCACTGCCGATGGCGGTAGTGAACTGGCCGGCGCTGGCGCTGGCGGCATCCTGTCCGGCCAGTGCGTTGAAGCCGACCGCCACGCCGTTCAACCCGGTGGCGGCGTTGTTGCCCAGAGCGGTGCCGTACTCGCCAGCCTTTGCCTGCACGCCGAAGCCGGCGCCGGCGATCTGCGCGATGGTGCCCTGGCCCACCGCCGTGGAAACATCGGCGGCCTGCGCAGCACTGCCTACGGCGGTGCCGAAGAAGCCGGCGCTGGCACCTGCACCAAACGCCGTGGCGCGCCAGCCGCTGGCCTGCGCGAAGTTGCCGACTGCGGTCGTTTCGCGGCCATCGGCGATCGCGCCGTAGCCCACTGCGGTAGCCGCAAGGCCGGCGGCCTCGGCCATGCCGCCGACAGCGGTCGCCCCGATGCCCTGCGACTGCGACTGCGCGCCGATCGCAATGCTGGCGGCGCCGCCGCTGCTGCTCTGTGCACCCAGCGCAACGGCACTGTCTGCGGTGCTGCTGGCACCGCTGCCGATGGCCACGCTCTGCTCGGCCGTGGCCAGTGCGTCGACGCCGACCGCCGTGGCATTGGCAGCGACCACCGTTGCGCCGCTACCCAACGCGGTAGCGCCGTTGCCAATTGCATTGGCCGCATTGCCAGCGGCGAGCGCGTTGTCACCCTCCACCAGTGCGCCTGCTTCGCCATCGGCATTGCCGCTGGCCTGGAACTGGCGGCTGGTCTTGTCGGCAACGCTGGCCACCGCGTCCAGCTGGCCCTTGTTCACCGCATCGGTGGCTTCAGTGCCGGCTGCAACATGGGTCACCTGGCGCTCACCGCCCGCGGTTCCCACAGCCACGGTATTGTCGCGCTCGGCCTTGGAGCCGGCGCCCAGCGCCACGCTGTTCAACCCACTGGCGGTGGCACCGGCACCCAGCGCAGTGGCATCCGCCGCATCCGCCCACGAGTTCCAGCCGATCGCGGTCGCGTAGTCTTCGGTCGCCCACGCACCCGCACCGAATGCCGCTGCACCAGTGCCGCTGGCACGCGACGGGATCAAGCCGAAGAAGGTGCTGCCACCAATGGCCACACTCTCCTCGCCACTGGCCTCGCTGGACTGACCTACCGCCACGGCACCGGTACCGGCCGCGGCAGCGCCGAAGCCGACTGCCGTGGTGTTGGCACCACTGGCCGCCGAGCCATAGCCCAACGCGGTGCCGAGGCGTCCGCTTGCTTCGGCATAGCCACCGACGGCGGTGGTGCCATCGGCCGAGGCGGCGCTGCGGAAGCCGCTGGCCAGTGCCTGCGTGCCGCTGGCGTTGGATTCAGTGCCGGTCGCGGTGCTGTATGCACCACTGGCCTGTGCACGCGCACCCACGGCACTGGCACCCAGCTCGCTGGCGCTGGCGCCGGTGCCGAGCGCAAGGCTGTCTTCGCCGGTGGCCTGTGCGGCACTGCCCAACGCTGCGGCGTTGTCGCCGGTGGCCAGCGCATCGAGGCCCACCGCCGTGGCGTTGGCCGCCAGCGCATTGGCGCCGCTACCGAGTGCGGTGGCGCCGTTGCCGATGGCGTTGGCCGCATCACCGGCGGCCAACGCGTTGTCGCCCTCAACCAGGGCGCCGGTTTCACCATCGGCGTTGCCACTGGCCTGGAACTGCCTGCTGGTCTTTTCCGCTGCAGCGGCTACGGCGTCGAGCTGGTTCTTGTTGACCGCATCAGTGCCCTGCGTGCCAGCAGCCACGTTGGTGATCTGGCGGGTATTGCCACCACCGCCCACCGACACGGTGTTGTCGCGGTCGGCGATCGAATCGGCACCCAGCGCCACGCTGTTGGCCGCGCGCGATTCGGCGGCGTTGCCCAGTGCGGTGCTGTTGATGCCACCGGACCAGGCGCCACCACCGACGGCGGTGGAGTAGTTGCCCGATGCTTCGGTGGCCAGCACGCCGAACAGCGAACCGCCGACGGCAACACTGTTGGTGCCGGTGGCCAGGCTGCCCTGGCCGGTGGCCGTGCTGTAGGCACCGGAGGCTTCCGCATCGCCACCCACTGCCACACTGTTGGAACCGGAGGCATTGGCGAAGTTGCCGAAGGCGGTGGCGTTGAACGCCGAGGCCTGCGCATAGCCACCGATGGCGGTGCTGTAGCCACCGGTCGCTTCTGCACCGATGCCGAGCGCTGCCGACGCGGTGCCGCTGGCCACGCTCTCGCTGCCGACAGCGGTGGCCGCATCGCCGCTGGCATTGCTGAAGTAGCCCACGGCTACGGCCTCTTCACCGGACGCTTCGGACAGAACGCCATTGGCAGTGCTTCCGGCGCCACTGGCAACGCTGGCCGCGCCGAACGCCGCGCTCTGCTCGCCGCTGGCTTCGCTTTCCGCGCCCTGTGCGGTGGCGTACTCACCGGTGGCCTGCGCGTTGGCACCGACGGCGCTGGCGTTGGCGGCGCTGGCCAGCGCGTTGAAGCCGATCGCCTGCGCGTTGTTGGCCAGCGCATTGGCACCACTGCCGAGCGCGGTGGCGCCGTTGCCGATGGCGTTGGCCGCATCACCGGCGGCCAGCGCGTTGTCACCGTCCACCAGGGCACCAGTCACGTCGTCGCCGTTGCCGCTGGCCTGGAAGAAGCGGCTGGTGGTGGTGGCGGTGGTCGCCACTGCATCCAGCTGTGCCTTGTTCACCGCGTCCGTGGCTTGGGTACCGGCAGCGACGTTGGTGACCTGGCGTTCGTTGCCGCTGCTGCCCACCGACACCGTGCGTGCACGGCTGGCAACTGAACCGGCACCGAGCGCGACAGCATTGCTGGCGCTGGCGTTGCTGCCGGCGCCCAACGCGATCGCACTTTCGCCGCCGGCCACCGTATTGGTACCGATGGCGATGCTGTTGATGCTGTTGCCCAGCGCCTGGAAGCCCAGTGCCACGCTGTTGTCGCCATAGCCGAACGCACCGCGGCCGACCGCAGTGGAACTGGCCCCATTGGCCCAGCTGTTGTAGCCGATGGAGGTTGCGCCGCTGCCACTGGCCCAGGCCGCGTTGCCAAAGGCCGACGCGTTGGTGGCGGTGGCCCACGCACCCGAACCGAACGCTGCTGCGCCACTGGCCGTCGCCCAGCTGTAACCCCCTACCGCGGTGCTGTCATCGCTGCTGGCGAAGGCGCTGTCACCAACCGCGACCGCATAGCTGCCGGTTGCACGCGACGTGCCGCCAGCAGCGAAGCTGTTGTCCCCGCTGGCCTTGGCCGCATTGCCGAACGCGCTGCTGGCGGCGCCGGTGGCCTGTGCGCCGCTGCCCACTGCGGTGGCGTTGGCGACGGCGGTGGTGCCTACCTGCTGCGCCGTGCCGTCGGCACCGATGATCGGCTGGTTGTACTCGTCGTAGGCCTGGCCGAGGCCACCGATGGCAACACCGCCGTTGCCGGTGGCGTTGCTGTTGCGACCCACCGCTACGGCGTCGTCACCGATGGCCGAAGCGGCGGCGCCATGTGCAACCGCACCGGCGCCGATCGCATTGCTCGACGAACCGGCCGCCACCGCGCCTTCGCCCTCGGCCAGCGCACCGGCATCACTGCCCGCTTCCGGCTGGGCCTGGAAGAAGCGCGCGGTGTTGTCCGCGGTACTGGCCACGGCGTCCAACTGCGCCTTGTTCACTGCATCGGTGGCTTCGCTGCCGGCAGCGACGCTGGTGATCTGCCGTTCGTTGCCGGCACTGCCGACGGCCACGCTGTTGGCGCGCACCGCTTCGGAATTCGCGCCAAGCGCGACACTGTTGGCGCCACGCGCGGTGGCGTAGTACCCGACGGCCGTGCTCTGTGCGCCGCTGGCCCAGGTCTGCGCGCCGAGTGCGCTGGCATTCTCACCCGGGGCGTAAGCGAAGTAGCCGACGGCGGTGGATTCCGCGCCGGAGGCTTCGGTCAGGCTGCCGTTGGCCACCGCGCGGTCACCGCTTGCGATGGCACCGGCACCGACGGCTGTCGCCGCTTCGCCGCCGGCCTGGGTCTGCACGAAGAAACCCAGGCCGGGAATCAGGTCGGCCGGGCCACCGATGGCCACGCTGCTGGTGCCGGTGGCGTTGCTCTGCGTACCCAGCGCCGTGGAGTAATCACCGATGGCGTTGGCGACCGCACCGAACGCGGATGCCTGCGCGCCGGCGGCATAGGCACCTACCCCGTAGGACGACGCCGCAAAGCCGCTGGCTTCGGCACTGGCGCCCACCGCGGTGCCACCGATACCGGCACTGGTGGCGCCGGTTTCCACCGGTACGCCGCCACTGGTGATCAGCGGATTGCCATCGGCATCGACAGCGGCACCACCGACGGCGACGCTGCCCGGGCCGTTGGCCTGTGCGTTGTTGCCGAACGCGGCACTGTTCTGGCCCGAGGCCAGTGCGTTGTTGCCCACGGCGGTCGCGTTCTGCGCAATGGCGTTGGCGCCCGCGCCCACAGCGGTGGCGCCGTTGCCGATGGCGTTGGCCGCCTCGCCGGCCGCCAGTGCCTCGTCACCTTCGGCCAGCGCGCCGGCATCGCTGTTGCTGCTGCCAGTAGCCTGGAACCGCTTGGCGGTGGCATCGGCCACGGTAGCCACGTCCTTCAGCTGGCCGACATTGACCGCGTCGGTATCTTCAGTACCTGCCGCAACGCTGGTGATCTGCCGGGTCAGGCCGTACTCGGTCGCACCGACGGACACCGTATCGACACGGTCGGCCAGCGAGCCTGCGCCCAGCGCCACGCTGCCGGTGGCAACCGCCGCCGAATTGGAGCCCAGTGCGGTGCTGTATTCGCCCACGGCGGTACTGAATGCACCCACCGCAATCGAGGCTTCGTTTGCGGCAGTGGCGCCTCGACCCAGCGCGGAACTGCCTGGGCCCATCGCCACAGCGCCACCACCTACGGCAGTGGCGCCGTCGGCGCTTGCTTCGGACAACGCACCCAGCGCGGTGGCCGCGCCGTTCTCGCTGGCGGCATAGGCGCTGGCGCCAACGGCGGTGTCACCGAGACCGAACGCTGCGGCGCTCTGCCCGACCACCACGCTGGCATCGCCGATCGCCAATGCGCCTTGTCCGAACGCACTGGCGCCGAGACCGGCGGCAATGGCCTGGGTGCCGATGGCGGTGGTGGCATTGGCCAAGGACTGGGCGCCGGCACCGGCGGCTACCGCGCCTTGCCCGTCGATCTTGGCCGCGTCGCTGTCATCACCTGCGCCATCAGCCTTGAAGTAGCGGTCCCCAGCTGCGGCGACATCCGCCAGCGCGGCCTGCGTGGCGCGCGCCTGCGCATCCAGCTGCCCCTTGTTCACCGCATCGGTGGCCTGGGTACCGGCGGCCACGTTGGTGATCTGCCGTTCCTTGCCGGCATCGCCGACAGACACCGTGTTGGCGCGCGTAGCCTTGGAGCCTGCGCCCAGCGCAACGCTGTTGGCTGCACTGGCGCTGCTGTTGCCACCGATCGCCACCGCGTTGCTGCCCTTGGCACTGGCCGTGCCTTCAACCAGGCACTTTTCCAGCAGCTTGCCGCTGAGTGCCACACAGGTGGCGCTGCCACCGATCTGCACCGACTGTGCAGCGGCGGAACTGCTCATGCCCAATCCCAATACCAGGCCCAGTGCCACCGCCAACAGCGCGGGCGTGGCCTGTGTCGTATCGCGGCGCTGGTCGACAACACCACCGCTGCTGTCGGAGGAGGCCAGCTCCGAGGCCACCACCAACTGACCCAATGCTTTGTTCCAGACCTTGCGATAAATCCGATTCATCGGTACGGCTCCTGATTGGACTGGTTTTGGGCAAAGCGACGCCATCGCCGAGCCTTCTGGCCCAGCGTCCCCTGGGGGCGTCTATTCGCGTGATTTACTGCGGGTAATGCCGAACGGCGCGCAGCGACAGAAACCCGAGCGCATGCGCCAAGCGGTTACTGCGAAATGAATGATTCTGAAACGGGCTTCAAGTGTTAACGGCAACTTTGCAGATCGTCAAGACTTTGACACGGCAAATCCTATTGCCGTGAAGCAGTTCACCATTTCGCGTGTTTATAAAAGAACTTCGTTATGCACACGTGACGAACTGCTGGCGCATGTAAATCGATGTAACTAGCGGGCGCGACAAGGGTTTCGCGCGCGCAAAGAAAAACCCGCCGGCAACGCGGCGGGTTTTCCATACGCGATGGCATTGCGCCGTGCGCGCAATGCTGCGATCAGCCGCACCACACCCGTGCGTTGCGGAACATGCGCATCCACGGCGAATCACCCTGCCATTCGGCCGGCGCCCAGCTCATGTTGAGCGCGCGCGGGGTGCGCTCGGGGTGCGGCATCATGATGGTGACCCGGCCGTCGCTGCTGGTGAGGCCGGTGATGCCATCCGGCGAACCATTCGGATTCAGCGGATACTGGCTGGCAACGTTGCCATGGCCATCAATGTAACGCAGCGAGACGCGGGCCGCGGCCTGGTCGACGGCCGTGTCGAACACTGCCTGGCCTTCACCATGCGCCACCGCCACCGGCAGGCGCGAGCCGGCCATGCCACGCAGCAGGATCGACGGCGACTCCACCACTTCCAGCAGTGCGGTACGGGCTTCGAACTGCTCGCTGGCATTGCGGCGGAACTGCGGCCAGTGCTCGGCACCCGGAATGATGTTCTTCAGCTGGCTCATCATCTGGCAGCCATTGCACACGCCCAGCGCGAAGCTGTCTTCGCGTGCGAAGAACGCGGCGAAGGCATCACGCAGTGCGCTGCGCTCCAGGATCGAGGTAGCCCAGCCACGGCCGGCACCGAGCACGTCGCCATAGCTGAAGCCACCACAGGCCACCAGGCCGGTGAAGTCCTGCAGCGCCACGCGGCCTTCGATCAGGTCGCTCATGTGCACGTCGAAGGCGCGGAAGCCGGCGCGTTCGAAGGCGTTGGCCATTTCGATCTGGCCATTGACGCCCTGCTCGCGCAGCACGGCCACGCGCGGGCGCGCACCGCTGCTGATGAACGGTGCGGCCACGTCTTCGTTGAGATCGAAGCTGAGCTTCGGCTTCAGGCCCGGTGCGTTGAAGGCACGTGCCACCTCGCGCTCTGCGTCGGCATTGGCCGGATTGTCGCGGCGCTTCTGCATCGCGTGGGTAACCGACCACCACGCGTCGAACAACGCTTCCCAGCGCCATTCGGCCAGGTTTTCGCCACCCAGCGACACGCGCACCACCGGTGCGGTGGTCGGCTTGGCGATGCGCTGCGCGCATTCGGTCAATGCATGGCGTTCGACAAGGTCGGCAAACGCGGCGCGGTCTTCGCGTGCGATCTGCACCACCGCACCCAGTTCTTCGTTGAACAAGCTGCGGAACGGATCGTCACCCCAGGCATCGAGGGTGATGTCCAGGCCCAGGCGCGAGGTGAAAGCCATTTCGCACAACGCGGCGAAGGCACCGCCGTCGCTGCGGTCGTGATAGGCCAGCAGCAGGCCGGACTGGCGCGCATCGCGGATCAGTTCGAAGAAACCCCGCAGGCGCTGCGGATCGTCCAGGTCCGGGGCGGCACCGGCAAAGGCCGGCAGTTCGCTGTGGTCGGCATGCACCTGGGCCAGGATCGAACCACCCAGGCGTTGCTTGCCGGCCCCCAGGCCGATCAGCCACAGCTCGCTGTCCACCTCCCGGTCGAGCAGCGGGGTCAACTGCTGGCGCACGTCGGCCACCGGCGCGAACGCCGAGATCACCAGCGACACCGGCGACACGCTCTTGTGCGCCTCACCCTGGTCGTGCCACTGCGCCTGCATCGACAACGAGTCCTTGCCCACCGGGATGCTGATGTCCAGCTGCGGGCACAGTTCCATGCCCACTGCCTTCACAGCGTCGTACAGCAGTGCGTCTTCGCCCGGGTGGCCGGCCGCGGCCATCCAGTTCGCCGACAGCTTGATCTCATCCAGCGCATCGACCGGCGCCGCGCACAGGTTGGTCAGCGCTTCGCCCACCGCCATGCGTGCCGAAGCAGCCGCATCGAGCAGGGCCAGTGGGGTGCGCTCGCCGATCGACATCGCTTCGCCGGCGACGCCGTCGAAGTCGGCCAGGGTGATCGCCACGTCGGCCACCGGCAGCTGCCACGGACCGACCATCTGTTCGCGTGCGGTCAGGCCACCGACGCTGCGATCACCGATGGTGACCAGGAAGTTCTTCGAGGCGACCGTCGGGTGCGCGAGCACGCGCAGGCCTGCTTCCTGCAGATCCAGGCCACCGGTCTTCAGCGCCGGCCAGCGCGGTGTCGGCGGGTGCGCAGTGTCGCGGTGCATCTTCGGCGGCTTGCCGAACAGCACGTCCATCGGCAGGTCGATCGGTGCGTCGGCCGGGGAGTGGCCCGGCACGGCGCCATAGGCCACCACCAGATGTTCCTCGGCGGTCGCCACGCCAACTGCAGCGAACGGGCAGCGCTCACGAGCACACAGCGCGGCGAACTCGGCCAGGCGCTCCTGGGCCACGCCCAGCACGTAGCGTTCCTGCGATTCGTTGCACCACAGCTGCATCGGCGACAGCGACGGATCATCGGTGGGCACCTTGCCCAGATCGATCACGCCGCCGACCCTGGAGTCGTGCAGCAGTTCGGGGATGGCATTGGACAGGCCACCGGCGCCGACATCGTGGAAGAACTTGATCGGGTTGTCGGCGCCCATCGCCACGCAGCGGTCGATGACCTCCTGGCAGCGGCGTTCCATTTCCGGGTTGTCGCGCTGCACGCTGGCGAAGTCCAGGTCCTCGGCGCTTTCACCGGAGGCCACCGAACTGGCGGCACCGCCGCCCAGGCCGATCAGCATCGCCGGGCCACCCAGCACGATCACCGCATCACCGGCCTGCAGCGGGATCTTGTCGACCTGCACGCGGTCGATCGCGCCGAGGCCACCGGCCAGCATGATCGGCTTGTCGTACGCGCGCACCAGATCGGCGCCTTCCGGCAGCTCGAAGCTGCGGAAGTAGCCGAGCAGGTTCGGGCGGCCGAACTCGTTGTTGAACGCGGCGCCGCCGAGCGGGCCGTCGGTCATGATTTCCAGCGCCGGTGCCATGCGCGGGTTCAGCGCGCGCGGCGCCTCCCACGGCTGCGGTAATTCCGGAATGCGCAGGTGCGAGACCGAGAAGCCGGTCAGGCCGGCCTTGGGCTTGCCGCCGCGGCCGGTCGCGCCTTCGTCGCGGATCTCGCCACCGGCACCGGTCGAGGCGCCCGGGAATGGCGCGATCGCGGTCGGGTGGTTGTGCGTTTCCACCTTGATCTGGAACGCGCTGGGCACCTGCGGCTCGCGGCGGTACTCGCCGCTGGCCGGATCCGGGCGGTAACGCGACGCCGGATGGCCTTCAATCACCGCGGCGTTGTCGCTGTACGCGCTGAGCGTGTGCTGCGGGGTCTGCTGGTGCGTGTTCTTGATCATCCGGAACAGCGAGCGGTCCTGCTCCTGGCCGTCGATGGTCCAGCTGGCGTTGAAGATCTTGTGGCGGCAGTGCTCGGAATTGGCCTGCGCGAACATCATCAGTTCCACGTCCGACGGCGACCGGCCCAGCGCAGTGAAACGCTCGCGCAGGTAGTCGATCTCGTCCTGGGCCATGGCCAGGCCGAGGCGCTGGTTGGCGGCCTCCAGCTGGTCCACCGGCACGCGCTCCAGTTCACCACGGGCCGGTGCCGAGAACAGCGCCTGGCCCTGTTCCACGGTCTCCAGCACGGACTGCGTCATCGGGTCGTGCAGCGCCTTGACCAGCGCCTGCTGGGCGGCGGCATCGGCCGGCCAACCCTGCACGTCGATGCGCAGGCCACGCTCGACCCGGCTGACCGGCTGGCCGGCACCTCGGACCAGTTCGGTGGCCTTGCTCGACCACGGCGACAGCGTGCCCAGGCGCGGCACCACGATGCGGCTGACTGCGCCTTCGGCCACGGCTTCGGCCTGCGGCGCCGCTTCGAGGATGCGGCACAGCGTGGTCAGGTCGGGGGCGGCGCTGCCTTCGGGCTGCACGAAGTAGACGTGCCAGGCACCGCTGATGCGCAGGGAGGGAGCGATGGACTGCAGGCGGGATTCAAGACGTTCGCGGCGGAACGGCGACAGGGCGGGCGCGCCCTCGAGGACCATCATGTCCGGGGAACCGTAGTTGGGAAACGGGCCCGACATTGTACCGGAAGCGGGGGAAGGGCTCTGGCCGGGCGGCGCCCGGCACCCGCCGAGGCAACAGCCGAAGCAACGGCAACGTCAACGGCCCAAGCAAAAGCTGGGTTCCCGTGGGATGGCGGGGTGGTGGGGGCCAGCAGGACACGCCGTAAACCCGTCCATGGGGGCTCGATGGCGCCATCCATGGCGCCAACGGTCCTGCTGGCCCCCACCGCCCCGCCCCCGACAGATTTCCGCGATCTGCCGCCATGCGTGGACGCTCCCCGGTAGTGCCGGCCGCTGGCCGGCAACCAGGGAACATCAGAAATCAGGCATTGGAGAGCGCAGCGACCGGCTTCTGCTTTTGATTTTGATTTTTTGTTCTGTCTTTCGTGGCTGGCTGCGCAGGAACCTGTCAGAGGCCGGGTGGGTGGGGTCAGGCGGGGTGTCCGCGGCATGGATGCCGCGGCCAAGCCCCCAGGGACGGGTTCACGGCGTCCCCGCCTGACCCCACCCACCCGGCCAAACCCATGAATTCGCGCCCGACCAGCCACGAGGGGCTCCGCCGATGGCCGCCGACCGTGCGCCAGCGCCGCCCTCCGCCCAAATCCCCGAACCATGCGCTTGCTCACGGATTGACCACACGATTGATGACAACGTTGTCCCTACCTGGCGCCGGACTCTCTCCCCGGCCTCCCAGGTACCTCCGTCCGGCCCCTCCGTCGCCTTCCCCGGCGATGCCCGGACCTGCGTCACGCGCGGCGCCATCGGGGCCCGCGCGCCCTTTGATCGGAGACTTACCCATGTACGACCCGATTGTGCGCAGTGCCGAACGTTCGACCCGAAGCTGTCGTCCCCGCCGCCTGGCCTGGCTGCTTGCCTTGGCCGCCGGTGCCGCCGTCCTGCCCGGCCTGGCGCAGGCCGCCAGCTGTGCCGGGGTGGCCGAATGGGACCAGGCCAAGATCTACCGGGCCGGCGATACCCTGCAGAAAGGAGGCGTCCTCTATCGGGCGAACCAGGACATCTGGAACGCGCCGCCGGACCATCCGGCCGGCGCGCCCTACTACACCAACCTCGGCGCCTGCGATGGCGGCGGCGCCAACCAGCCGCCGGTGGTCAGCCTGACCTCGCCGGCCAACGGTGCCACCTTCAGTGCCGGCAGCACGGTGAACGTGACCGCCACCGCCAGTGATCCAGACGGCAGCGTCGCCAAGGTCGAGTTCTTCCGCGATGGCAGCACGCTCGGCGTGGCCACCAGTGCGCCGTATGCGGCCAGCTGGGCCAACGCCAGCGCCGGCAGCCACACCCTGCGCGCGGTGGCCACCGACAACAACAACGCCACCACCAGCACGGCGACCATCACCATCACCGTCAACGCCGCCAGCGGCGACACCACCGCGCCGAGCGTGCCGGGCGGGCTGGCGGTCGGCACCCGTACCGCCAACAGCATCGCGCTCAGCTGGAGCCCGTCCACCGACAACACCGGTGGCAGCGGCGTGGCCGGCTATGACGTGTACCGCAACGGCAGCCTGGTCGGTTCACCGTCCAGTGCCAGCTACGTCGATGGCGGGTTGACTGCATCCACCACCTACCGCTACCGCGTACGCGCCCGCGACAATGCCGGCAATGCCTCAGCGCAGGGCACCGAGATCAGCGCCACCACGCTGGCCGGCGACGGCGGAACCACCGGCAAGCGGGTCATCGGTTACTTCACCCAGTGGGGCATCTACGGCCGCAACTACCGGGTCAAGAACATCGACAGCAGCGGTTCGGCCGCGCGCCTGACCCACATCAACTACGCGTTCGGCAACGTGCGCAACAACCGTTGCGAAGTGGGCGTCACCCAACCCTCGGATCCGAACAGCGGTGCCGGTGGCGATGCTTTCGCCGACTACACCAAGGCCTTCAGTGCCGCCGAGAGTGTCAGCGGCAGCGCCGACACCTGGGACCAGCCGCTGCGCGGCAACTGGAACCAGCTCAAGCAGCTCAAGGCCAAGTACCCGAACCTGAAGGTACTGATCTCGCTGGGTGGCTGGACCTGGTCGCGCGGCTTCTCCAGCGCAGCGCGCCCGGAGAACCGCCAGGCCTTCGTCGCCTCGTGCATCGACGCGTACATCAAGGGCAATCTGCCAGTGACCGACGGTGCCGGTGGTGCCGGTGCCGCGCTGGGTGTGTTCGACGGCATCGACATCGACTGGGAATACCCGGTGGCCTGCGGCATCGAATGCGGCAAGCCGGAAGACAACGCCAACTTCACCGCGCTGATGGCCGAGTTCCGCCGCCAGCTCGATGCGGTGCGTCCGGGCCTGTTGCTGACGGTGGCGGTGGGCGCCGGCATCGACAAGATCCGCGTCACCGATCCGGCCGCGTACCACCCGTACCTGGACTACATCAACGTGATGACCTACGACTTCCACGGCGCGTGGGATGCGAAGACCAATCACCAGTCGGCGCTGTTCGATTCGCCCAATGATCCGTCCACCGGCGACCAGAAGCTGTACAACAGCAACGACGCCATCGAAGCCTTCATCAGCCGCGGCGTGCCCGCGGCCAAGCTCAACCTGGGCATCGGCTACTACGGGCGTGGCTGGACCGGTGTGGCCAACGCCAACAACGGCCTGTACCAGACCGCGACCGGCGCTGCCCCGGGCACGTATGAAGCCGGCATCGAAGACTGGAAGGTGCTGAAGAACCTGGCGTGGCCGGGCTACACCGACAACACCGCAGGTGCCACCTGGATCTACAACGGCAGCACGCTGTGGAGCTTCGACACCCCGGCCAACATCACCCGCAAGATGGGCTACGTGAAGACCCAGGGCCTGGGCGGCGCGTTCGTCTGGGAGTTCAGTGGTGACGATGCGCAGGGCACGCTGACCAAGGCGGTCAGTGATGGCCTGAAGTAAGAAAAAAGCCGGGGGTGCTGCGCGCCCCCGGCTTCCTACCTGTAGAGCCAAGCCCATGCTCGGCTGCGGAAACATCAGCCGAGCATGGGCTCGGCTCTACAGAAACAAGGTCGGTCGCGTCAGCGCTTGGCCGACAGCTTTTCCAGCGCCGCACGCAGCTGTGCCGGCGGCAGGTAGCCCCCCAGCTGGGTGCCGTCCGGCGCGAAGATCGCCGGCGTGCCGTTCACGCCCAGCTGCTGGCCCAGTGCGTACTGCATCGCCACCGGGTTGGTGCAGTTCTTGGCCGGCACGCTGCCACCGCGCTTGGCGTTGGTCAGTGCCTGGCGGCGATCAGCCGCACACCAGACCGAGATCATGTCGGTGTAGTCCTTGCTGCCGAGGCCCATGCGCGGGAATGCCAGGTACTCGACGGAGATGCCGTTGCGGTTGAGCTCGGCGATGTCCTGGTGCAGCTTGCGGCAGTAGCCGCATTCGATGTCGGTGAACACGCTGATGGTGTACTTGGCGTTCGGTGCGGCAAACACGATGCGGTCGCCATGGTTGGCCTTGGCCAGCAGATCGCGGCGGTAGCCGAGCAGGCCTTCGCTGTTGGCCGGGCCCTTGGCACGGGTGTCGTAAGGCTGCGACTGGAACAGGTAACGGCCATCATCGGACACGTACAGGAGCTGGCCGGAGACCACCACTTCACGGAAGCCCGGGAACGGTGCGGCACCGATGTAATCCACCTGGAAACCGGGATTGAGCGCGGTCAACGCGGCACGTACCGCCTGGTCGGCCGACGCGTTGGCGGCGGGGGCGGCCTTGGCCGCAGCGGCAGCAGCAGGCGCCTTGGCGGCCGGCGGGGCCGGCTGGGCGCAGGCGGTCAGGCTGAGCGCACCGAACACGGCGGCGATGGCAAATCGGAGCATGGAATGATCCGCGACAGAAGAAGACCCTGGATTCTGACACAGCCGGCGGTACCGGACAGCGGCACCGCCCATGGTTTGTGGCCGGGATTCAGGGGCCTGCTCAGCCGCGCGGATGGTGGCGGGCGTGCAGCTTCTGCAGGTGCTCGCGCGCTACCAGGGTGTAGATCTGGGTGGTGGACAGCGAGCTGTGGCCGAGCAGCATCTGCAACGCGCGCAGGTCGGCACCACGGTTGAGCAGATGGGTGGCGAAGCTGTGGCGCAGGCCGTGCGGGCTGATCCGCGCCGGGTCGATGCCGGCCACCTGCGCATGGCGCTTGACCAGGTGCCAGAACGCCTGCCGGGTCAGCGCATGCAGCGACGGCTCGATGAACAACGGCGTCTGCCCATCGGCCAGCGCCTGCACCTTGCCCTTCCCGACCAGCTGCGGCCGCGAGTGCTGCAGGTAGCGCTCCAGCCAGTGCTGGGATTCCTCGCCCAACGGCACCAGCCGTTCCTTGCTGCCCTTGCCGGTGACCCGCAGCACGCCCTGGCGCAGGTTGACCGCAGTCGCGGGCAGCAGCACCAGCTCGCTCACGCGCAGGCCGGCGGCGTACATCAGTTCCAGCATGGCGCGATCGCGCAGGCCCAATGCGCTGTCGGTATCGGGCGCTGCCAGCAGCGCGTCGATCTGGCTTTCGGCCAGCGCCTTGGGCAGCAGCCGTGGCAACTTCGGCGGGTCGAGCAGCGCGCTGGGATCCTCGCTGCGTTCGCCGCGGCGCACGCCATCGGCGAAGAACGCCCGCAACGCCGACAGCAGGCGCGCATTGCTGCGCGGCGACCAGCCATGCCGGGTGCGCCAGGCCAGATACTCGAACAGTCCGGGGCGCTCGATGCCGGCCAGGCCACCGTCGCGCCCATCCATCCAGCGCGCCAGCCCTTCCAGATCGCGCCGGTAGCTGTCGAGGGTGGCGCGGGCCAGGCCGTTCTCGGCCCAGATCGCATCAAGGAAGCGCTGGATGCGTGCGCTGTCGTCGGCGCGCAGTTCGGGCAGTTGCTGGACCAGCTGGCGGCGTTCGGCGGGGGTGGAAACATGGGCCATGCGTGCAGGATACGGGGGCCACTGCGGGCACGGCCAGCTTTGCGTATGCTCGACGCATGTCCCAGCCTGCCACCGACACGGCCTCTGCCGCTGCTACCGAAATGCCTCATCCGCGCGCATTGTTGCTGTGGCGCATGCTGGCAATGGTCTACGACGCACTGCCGGTGCTGGCACTGTGGATGCTCGCCGGCACACTGTTCACCCTCGCCTACACCCTCAGCGGCCACGCGCAACGCGAGAACATCGCGCCATTCAGTGCCTGGCAGTGGCTGCTGTGGGCGGTGTGCTGGGCGATCACGGGGTGGTACGCCACGGCCAGCTGGCGCCGCGGCGGACAGACGCTGGGCATGCGTCCATGGCGGCTTAAAGTGCAATCGAGCGATGGCACGCCACTGCGGCGCAACCAGCTGTGGCTGCGCTTTGCGGTAGGTACGCTGTCACTGCTGCTGGGCGGGCTGGGATTCTGGTGGGCGTGGGTCGACCGTCAACGCCTGACCTGGCACGACCGCGCCAGCGGCACCCGTCTGGTGCGCATGCCGAAACGGTGATGCACGATCTGTAGAGCCGAGCCCATGCTCGGCTGGCAGGCGGTGCGCAAAAAGCAGCCGAGCATGGGCTCGGCTCTACAGAATCCAGCACGCTGGGCCGGGATGCTGGTGGTCCTGGCTCGGATGCCGAAGCGGTGGATTGCCCCGGTAGCGCCGGGCATGGCCCCGCGCTACCAGAATCAGCCCGACTTGCGCCGGAACAACAGTCCGGACACCGCCAGCATCACGATCGGCGGCAACGCATAGGCAATGCGGTAGTCGAACTTCAACGCGCCGGCCATGCGCCCGAAGAACAGCTGCAGCAGCCAGAAGCCCAGCGCGAACAGGATGCCCAGGAACAGGCGCTTGCCCATGCCGCCGCTGCGCAGCGAACCAAACGCGAACGGCACCGCCGCCAGGCACAGTGCCAGCACGTTCACCGGGTAGAACCAGCGGCTCCAGTAGACATCCTCGAAATCGCGCGCATCCAGCCCGTTGCGCTGGCGGTAGGCAATGCTGGTGCTCAGCTCGGCAACGCTCAGGTTGCGCGGCTTGGCGATGCCGGTAGCCAGTGCCGCCGCATCGAGGTTCGAGTTCCACGGCTCGCGCGCCACTTCCTGGCGGGTCGCCGAACGCTCGCCGAAGGTGTCGCGACGCACCCCGGTCAGCACCCAGCCGTCCTTGTCGTGCTCGGCGGTGGCGGCATGGGTCAACGAGGCGATCCCTCCGTTCCCGGCAATGCGGTAGAGACGCACGTCGCGCAGGATCAGGCGGGTGCCCTTGTCACCGACCAGCTGCTCCTCGCCGCTCTGCGCGTTGAGGAAGGTATCGCCTTCGCGTGCCCACAGGCCGGAGTAGCGGCTGGTCGCGATATCCCGGCCCCACTTGGCGCTGGACTTCAGCGCATCGGCGCGGTCCTGGCCCCAGGGGCCCAGCGTCTCGGCGCTGAGCACCATCACCGCGGTCAGCAGTGACAGCGCGATCGCCACCGAAACGCTCAGGCGCTTGCGCGACAGGCCCAGTGCACGCAGCGCGGTCAGTTCAGAGGTCGCTGCCAGCTGGCCCAGGCCCATCAGTGCGCCGATCACCGCGGCCGTGGGGAACATCGTGTAGGCGCGGCGCGGCACCGTGTACAGCACCCAGGCGGCGGCATGGCCCAGCGTATAGCCGTTCTTGCCGATGTCCTTGAACTCGCCGGAGAAGGCCATCACCACGTCCAGGCCGACCAGCACCGCCCAGGTCAGCAGCACCGTGGTGAACACCGACCGGCCCAGGTACAGGTCGAAACGCATCGGGCGCAGCCTCATGCGCGGGCTCCCTTCGGGTGGCCCAGGCGGCCATCACGTGCATACATCCAGATCGCCAGCGCCAGCAGCGGCACCGTCAACCACCACAGGCCCAGCGCGGCCGGAATCTTGCCGTTGGCAATCCAGCCACTGCCGATGAACATCAGGTTGGTACCCACCATGTAGGCCATCAGGGCCAGCATCATGCGGCCATAGCGCTGCTGCCGCGGCGAACTGCGGCCCAGCGGCACGGTCAGCAGGGCGAACGCCAGCGCGATCAGCGGCGGTGCGATGCGACGGTGCAGCTGCGCCTGCGCCTGCGGGCGCGCATCGCCGATCAGCTTCAGGGTCGGCATCAGTTCCGGGTCGTCCTCGGTGCGGGTCTGTGCGCCGTCGGGCAGGGCCACGTCATTGCGGGCGAAGGTCGCCAGCCGGTAGTCGAGCCCACCGGCCACGGGCCCTTCCACCTGGTGGCCATCATCCAGTTCCAGGAAGCGCTGGCGGGTGCCCTCGAAGTACATGCGGCCACTGTTGGCCGAAACCACTTCCAGGCGATCATCCTTCTGCCGCTGCAGGAACACCTTGCCCAGCTGGGTGCCGTCGGGCGAGATCGAGGACAGGTAGACCACGCCGCCGTTGGGCAGCGGCGTGAAACGGCCCGGCTCCAGGCCGGCCATCAGCACGCTGCGGTTGGCCTCGATGACCATCTGCTCTGCCACCCGGCCGGCCCACGGGCCCAGCCACAGCGAGCAGGCGCCGACCAGCAGCACCACCGGCACCACCAGCATCAGCAGCGGCCGCAGCAGCCGCTTTGGGCCTACCCCGATCGCGGTGATGACCGCCATCTCCGAGTCGCGGTACAGGCGGGCGATGGCCAGCAGCAGGCCCAGCATCAGCGCCAGCGGCAGGATCAGCGGCAGGTAGGCGATGAACTGCAGGCCCAGCTGCGAGAACAGCAGCTTGGCCGGCAGGCGCCCGTCGGCGATGTTGCCGAGGATGTCCACCAGCACGCCGCCCACGCTGACCACCAGCAGGACGATCAGGGTAGCCAGGAAACTCTGGACGAAATCGCCCAGCAGGTATCGGTCGAGCTTCAGCATGGGGCGGTGGTTTAAACTCTGGGGTTCGTTCGCGGTGCCGCCCAGTCTACTGTCTGGGCGTAAACGGCCTGCGATTGTACGGACTCGCCAATGGAATCTGCTCAATGGCCCTCGAATTCACCCTGAACCACGTTGCTCCGGCCGCCGCCACCGTTGATTGCCTGGTGGTCGGCGCGTATGCCGACCATACCCTGACCCCGGCCGCGCAGGCGCTGGATGCCGCCAGCGGTGGCCGCCTGGCCGCCCTGGCCCAGCGTGGCGACCTGTCCGGCAAGACCAGCGCCACCACCCTGCTGCACGACCTGCCGGGCGTGAGCGCGCCGCGCGTGCTGGTGGTCGGCCTCGGCGACGCCGCCCGCTTCGGCGTGCCGCAGTACCTGAAGGCCGTGGGCGACGCCGTGCGTGCTTTGAAGGCCGGCGCTGCCCGCAGCGCACTGTTCACCCTGTCCGAAGTGGCGGTGAAGGACCGCGACGCGGCCTGGGCGATCCGCCAGGCGGTGATCGCCGCCGATCACGCCGCCTACCGCTACACCGCCACCCTGGGCAAGAAGAAGGCCGACGACGCCGGCCTGGCCCAGCTGGCCATCGCCGGTGACGACGCGCAGGCCCTGGCCCAGGGCCAGGCCATCGCCGCCGGTGTCGAGTTCGCCCGCGAGCTGGGCAACCTGCCGCCGAACTACTGCACCCCGGCCTACCTGGCCGAGGTGGGCGTGAAGTTCGCCGGCGAGCATGACGGTGCCGAAGCCGAGATCCTCGACGAGCACCAGATGGAAGCGCTGGGCATGGGCTCGCTGCTGGCCGTGGCCCGTGGCTCGGCCAACCGCCCGCGCCTGGTCGTGCTGAAGTGGAACAATGGCGGCGACGCCAAGCCCTACGTGCTGGTCGGCAAGGGCATCACCTTCGATACCGGTGGCGTCAACCTGAAGACCCAGGGCGGCATCGAGGAAATGAAGTACGACATGTGCGGTGGCGCCAACGTCATCGGCACCTTCGTCGCTGCGGTCAAAGCCAAGCTGCCGCTGAACCTGGTGGTGGTGGTGCCGGCCGTTGAAAACGCCATCGATGGCAACGCCTACCGCCCGTCCGACGTGATCACCTCGATGTCGGGCAAAACCATTGAAGTGGGCAACACCGACGCCGAAGGCCGCCTGATCCTGTGCGATGCGCTGACCTACGCGCAGCGCTTCGAACCGGCGGCGCTGGTCGATGTCGCCACCCTGACCGGTGCCTGCATGGTCGCCCTGGGCCACCAGACCGCCGGCCTGATGAGCAAGCACGACGACCTGGCCAACGAGTTGCTGGCCGCCGGCGAGCAGGTGTTCGACCGCGCCTGGCGCCTGCCGCTGTGGGACGAATACCAGCCGATGCTGGATTCGACCTTCGCCGACGTCTACAACATCGGCGGCCGCTGGGCCGGTGCGATCACCGCCGGCTGCTTCCTGTCGCGCTTCGCCGAAGGCCAGCGCTGGGCCCACCTGGACATCGCCGGCGTGGCCAGCGATGAAGGCAAGCGCGGCATGGCCACCGGCCGCCCGGTCGGCCTGCTGAGCCAGTGGCTGCTGGACCAGGCCGCCCGCGCCTGATGCCGTACCCGACCCTGGCCGGCAGACGCCGGCCCGGGCCTCGCCCGGCACCGCCGGAACCCTGCCTGACCCGGACCCTGCCATGCCCCGCGCCGACTTCTACCTGATCGCCAAGCCCCGTTTCCTGACCGAGCCCCTGCGCCTGGTCTGCGAGCTGGCGCGCAAGGCCAACGACGCCGGGCTGTTCACCCTGGTGCTGGCCCGCGACCAGGCCCAGGCCGAGGAGCTGGACGAACTGCTGTGGGCGTTCGACAACGATGCCTACATCCCGCACCAGATTGCCGGCGAAGACATGGACGAGGAAGAAGCCCTGGTGCTGATCACCGTGCCCGGCACCGAGGCACCGGTGCGTCCGCTGGTGATCAACCTGCGCGACGAGCCCTGGCTGGGCCAGTGCGAGCGCGTGCTGGAAGTGGTTCCGGCCGATCCGGAAGCGCGCGAACCGCTGCGCGAACGCTGGCGCCAGTACAAGGCCGCCGGTTACGACCTGAACAAGCACGACATGTAAGCGCGCCCCGGTCCCTTGATGGGCCGCCGCCGCGCCCTGATCCTTCAACGATTACCTCCTGGTTCCCCCGCATGACCCAACTCGCCTCCAGCTACGACCCGACGTCCTTCGAGACCGACCTCTACGAGGCCTGGGAGAAGGCCGGCCACTTCAAGCCGTCCGGCACGGGCGAGCCCTACACCATCCTGCTGCCGCCGCCGAACGTGACCGGCACGCTGCACATGGGCCATGCGTTCCAGCAGACCCTGATGGACGCGCTGGTGCGCTACCACCGCATGCGCGGCTACGACACGCTGTGGCAGGTCGGCACCGACCACGCCGGCATCGCCACCGAAATGGTGGTCAGCCGCAACCTGGCGCTGGAAGGCAAGGGCGAGACCCGTGATTCGCTGGGCCGCGAAGGCTTCATCGGCAAGGTCTGGGAGTGGAAGCAGCAGTCCGGCGACACCATCGAACGCCAGATGCGCCGCCTCGGCACCTCCGCCGACTGGTCGCGCAGCACCTTCACCATGGACCCGCAGCCGTCGGCGGCGGTCAACGAAGCCTTCGTGCGCTGGTACGAGCAGGGCCTGATCTACCGCGGCCAGCGCCTGGTCAACTGGGACCCGGTGCTGAAGACCGCCATTTCCGACCTGGAAGTGGAGAGCGCCGAGGAAGACGGCTTCCTGTGGTCGATCGCCTACACGCTCGATGACGGCCTGAGCTACGAACACGTCGAGCGCGATGCCGACGGCGTGGAAACCCTGCGCGAGACCCGCGACTACCTGGTGGTGGCCACCACCCGCCCGGAAACCCTGCTGGGTGATACGGCGGTGATGGTGCATCCGGAAGACGAGCGCTATGCGCACCTGATCGGCAAGCAGGTGGTGCTGCCGCTGACCGGCCGCCGCGTGCCGGTGATCGCCGACGATTACGTGGACCGCGCGTTCGGCACCGGCGTGGTCAAGGTCACCCCGGCGCATGATTTCAACGACTACGAAGTGGGCGTGCGCCACAGCCTGCCGATGATCAACCTGTTCACGCCGGTGGCAGCGCTGAACGAAAACGCGCCGGAGCGCTTCCAGGGCCTGGACCGCTATGAAGCGCGCAAGGCGGTGCTGGCCGAACTGGAAGACCTCGGCATCCTGGTCGAGACAAAGGCGCACAAGCTGCAGGTGCCGCGCGGTGACCGTACCGGCCAGGTGATCGAGCCGTACCTGACCGACCAGTGGTTCGTGAAGATGGACGACCTGGCCAAGCGTGGCCTGGAACTGGTCGAGGACGGTTCGATCTCCTTCGTGCCGCCGAACTGGATCAACACCTACCGCCACTGGATGAACAACATCCAGGACTGGTGCATCAGCCGCCAGCTGTGGTGGGGCCACCGCATTCCGGCGTGGTTCGACGAAGCCACCGGCAGCTGCTATGTCGGTCGCAGCGAAGACGAAGTGCGCGCCAAGAACAACCTCGGCAGCGACGTGGTGCTGAACCAGGAAAGCGACGTGCTGGAGACCTGGTTCTCCTCGCAGCTGTGGCCGTTCTCCACCCTGGGCTGGCCGAATGAGCAGGCCATGGCCGAGCGCGGCTTCGACCGCTACCTGCCATCGTCGGTGCTGATCACCGGCTTCGACATCATCTTCTTCTGGGTGGCGCGCATGATCATGGCCACCGACAACCTGGTCGGAAAGATCCCGTTCAAGGACGTCTACTTCACTGGCCTGATCCGCGACGGCCAGGGCCAGAAGATGTCCAAGAGCAAGGGCAACGTGCTCGACCCGCTGGACATCATCGACGGCATCACCATCGACGACCTGGTCGCCAAGCGTACCGGCGGCCTGATGCAGCCGAAGATGGTGGAGAAGATCGAAAAGGCCACCCGCAAGGAATTCCCGGACGGCATTGCTGCCCACGGTGCCGATGCGCTGCGCTTCACCATCGCCGCGCTGGCCACCCACGGCCGCGACATCAAGTTCGACATGAACCGCGCCGAGGGCTACAAGAACTTCTGCAACAAGCTGTGGAACGCCAGCCGCTTCGCCCTGATGAACACCGAAGGCGCTGCGTTCACCGGCGTGCCGAAGCCGCGTACCGATGCCGAGCGCTGGATCCTCGCGCGCCTGGCCGCCACCACCGCCGAAGCGCAGGGCCATTTCGCCGCCTACCGCTTCGACCTGCTGGCGCAGTGCCTGTACGAGTTCGCCTGGAACGCGTTCTGCGACTGGTTCCTGGAACTGAGCAAGCCGGCACTGAACGGTGCAGACGCCGCCGACGCCGAAAGCACCCGCCACACCCTGCTGTACGTGCTGGAAGCGCTGCTGCGCCTGCTGCACCCGCTCACGCCGTTCATCACCGAACAGCTGTGGCAGCAGCTGGCCCCGCGCCTGGGCCTGACCGAAACCACGCTGTCGCTGCGCCCGTACCCGACCGCCGCCGAGTTCGAAGGCGATTTCGCCCAGGCCGAGGCCGACGTGGAATGGCTGAAGGCGGTGATCAGTGCCGTGCGCCGCGTGCGCAGTGAGCTGAACGTCGCGCCGTCCAAGCTGGTGCCGCTCCGCCTGCAGGCCGGCCTGGCGCAGGACCGCGTGCGTATTGAACGCTTCAGCGCCTCGCTGTCGTTCCTGCTGAAGCTGGACAGCATCCAGTGGCTGGCCGAAGGCGAAAGCGCACCGCCGGCGGCCGCCGCGATCGTGGGCGAGCTGAAGCTGCTGGTGCCGCTGGAAGGCCTGGTCGATCTGGACGCCGAGCGTGCACGCCTGGACAAGGAGATCAAGCGCGTGGAAGGCGAGCAGGAAAAGAGCGAAACCAAGCTGGCCAGGTTCACCGACAAGGTTCCACCGGCGGTGGTCGAGCAGGAGCGCGTGCGATTGGCCGACTGGAACACCCAGCTGGCCGGCCTGCGCGAACAGCGCGCGAAGCTGTAACACCTCGCCCTGGTGGGTGCCAACCAAGGTTGGCACCCACCAAACCCGGAACATTTTCCCGGCATGGCATCATCACCGGATGCCGCTTTCCATCTTCCTGCTGGTTCTCGCCGCTGCGGCACTGCATGCCAGCTGGAATGCAATCGTCAAACGCGGGCCGGACAAGTTCCTCGGCACCGTGCTGGTAACCGGCAGCGCTGCGCTGCTGTCGGCGGCGGCCCTGCCCTTCCTGCCGTTCCCGGCCGCGCAAAGCTGGCCCTGGCTGGCTGCATCCGTGCTGCTGCAGGTGACCTACTACGGGCTGGTCGCACGCTGCTACCAGCGGGTCGACATGAGCCTGGCCTATCCGCTGATGCGTGGCAGCGCGCCGATCCTGGTTGCACTGGCGGGCTCCCTGCTGGGCGAGCAACTGCCCCCGGCGGCGTGGCTGGGCGTGGTGCTGGTGAGCACCGGCATCCTGTGCATGGCACTGGGTGCACGCGGCGGCCAGCTGCGCCTGCCGCTGCTGACTGCGGCGATGATCGCCACCTACACCCTGGTCGATGCGCACGGCGCGCGCCAGTCCGGCAGCGCGCTCAGCTACACGTTGTGGCTGTTCCTGCTGTCGGGCATTCCGCTGCCGCTGTGGGCGTTGTACACCCGCGGCGACGCGGTGCTGGACTATGCGCGCCAGCATTGGCCGCTGGGCCTGGCCGGTGGCGTCGGCACCACCGCCTCCTACGCAATGGCGTTGTGGGCCATGACCCAGGCACCGGTGGCGATGGTCTCGGCGCTGCGCGAATCCTCGATCCTGTTCGCGTTGCTGATCTCGGTATTCGTGCTGCGCGAGCGGATTCCGCGTGCGCGCTGGCTGGCAGCGGCGTTGATTGTGGGTGGCGTGCTCGCACTGCGGATGGCGTGAGAGAAGCGTGCCAACCAAGGTTGGCGGCTAGCGGTAGTGCCGGCCGCTGGCCGGCACCCTTCTCCGTCACAACGGCGGCATCGCCTGCAGGTCACCATCGACCAGCTCGATCGCCATCACCACCGCGTCCTCGCGGCCCTGTGCGGCCGGGTAGTAGCGCGGGCGGCGGCCGATCTCGTTGAAGCCTTCGCTGTGGTACAACGCCAGCGCCGGCGTATTGGACGGACGCACTTCGAGGAACACACGCTGTGCCCCCCGGTCGCCAGCCAGCTGTACCAGCGCGCGCAGCAGTTGACGACCCAGCCCACGCGACTGCGCCAGCGGATCGATGCAGATGTTCAATACATGTGCCTCATCGGCCGCGATGCTGAGCACCCCATAGCCGATCAACTGGCCATCGCGCTCCATGGCCAGGCCGGGATAGCCCGCACGCAGGCAATCGACGAAGATGCCGCGGGTCCACGGAAACGGATACCCGCGTACTTCAATCGCCATCACCGCGTTGAGGTCACTCTCGCGCAGCGCGCGCAGGCTGACCGGACCAGGCTGGCTGACCGCACTCACGGTGCGCCCCGCTTGCGCAGGGCACGCAGCTGCGGCCACAGCGCGCGCTTGGCGGCGGGATCCTGGCGCAGCTGGTCCAACGGCCAGCTGTCCATCAGCGCCTGCGTGGCCGGATCATTGGGATTGCAGCCGGACGCGCGCAGCAAGGCGATCTGCAGGCGATCCGGCAGCCGCACCACCGGCTGCCGGGCATTGCCGCCCGGCAGCGGGCGGGCCGCCGCCGGCGCGGTATCCGGTGCGTTGACCGGGGTCTGGCGACGTGGTGGCGCCTGGCGTTCCTGCCGGGAAACCGGTGTTGGCGCAGCCAGAGGTTCGCGCGCGGGCGCGGTGGGTGCCCGCGCCTGCTCCACCGCTGGCGCGGCAGCCGCCTCGGCTTCGGCCACGCTCAGCTGCAGCGCGGCGTCCAGCTCGGCGGCCAGCTGGCCGTCGTGATAGACGGTGTAGCCCATGGCCTGCAGCCAGGCCTGCTGGGCCGGAGACCACAGCACGGGCAGGTCCTGGCTCACGCGGCCTCGGGCTTCTTGCGCAGGCGCTGCACGGCCCACATCACCGGGCCGGACAGGGCGTACAGGATGCCCACCGCGAACAGCACGCGCGGCAGGTCGATGACCGCGATGGCGATGGCCACTGGTACCAGGGCCAGCACCAGGAACGGCACGCGGTCGGAACGGGTACCCTTGGCGCCGCCGCCCTTGAAGCTCCAGAAGCGGATGCGGCTGACCATCAGCAGCGCCGCGATGATCGTCACCGCCAGCGCCACGTAGCGCAGCTGGTTGCCGTCCCAGCCCAGGTTGCCATCTGCGAACGCCCAGACGAAGGACATCATCAGGCCGGCCGCGGCCGGGCTGGCCAGGCCGACGAACCAGCGTTTGTCGACCACCGCCACCTGGGTATTGAAGCGGGCCAGGCGCAGTGCCGCGCAGGCCGCGTACAGGAACGCTACGGCCCAGCCAACGCGGCCGAGCAGCGGATCGTCGAACTTCAGCCACGACAGCGACCAGTGATACATCACCAGCGCCGGAGCCATGCCGAAGCTGACCAGGTCGGCCAGCGAGTCGTACTGCACGCCGAATTCGCTGCTGGTGCCGGTCAGGCGCGCCACGCGCCCATCCAGCCCATCCATCACCGCCGCCACGAACACGGCGATGCTGGCGTTGACGAAATCCCCATTGGCCGCGGCGATGATCGCGTAGAAGCCGGCGAACAGTCCGGCAGTGGTGAACAGGTTGGGCAGCAGGTAAATCGTGCGCGAACGCGGCGGCGGTGTGATCGGGTCCATGGAATCCAGTTTAATCGACTTGCCAGTGCTCGGCGCCAATGCTGCAATCGGCGTTCTACGCCCATTCCGCGGAGTTTGCCATGCGTGCCCTGTCCTGCCTTGGATGCCTGCTGCTGGCCAGTGCCAGCGCCGTGGCTGGCCCGGTCTATAAATGGAAGGACGCCCATGGCGTGACCCAGTACTCGGAGACCCCGCCGGCCGGCAAAAAGTACGAGACCCGGGAGCAAGCGCGCAGCCCGCAGACTGCAGCCAGCACCCAGACTCCGGCTGCACCGGTGCCCGAGCAGTGCAGCAACGCCCGTGCCAACCTGGCCTTGCTGGATGGTGGCGGCCAGGTGATGCAGGACACCGATGGTGATGGCAAGGCCGATACCCCGTTGAGCCCGGAGCAGCGCACCGCGCAGAAGGGGCTGGCGGAGGCCGCGATCAAGGCGTACTGCCCACCGGCAAGTTAAGGTGGCCGGCAGGGCTGCGCCCTGCACCTGCAGAGGCTGCATGCAACGGCAACGGCAACGTCAAAAGCGGGCATTCCGTGGAATGGCGGGGCGGTGTCGGATTGCGGGGACGCCGCAAGTACGTCCATGTAGGCTTGGCAGCCGCATCCATGCGGCTGACACCCCGCAATCCGACACCGCCCCACCTTCGACAGTTTCCCGGTGATGGTGGTAGATCCACGCCATGCGTGGATGAAATCTGTCGGATCTCGAATTGAATCCGGGGTCAGATCCGTTTTCCTGCGGAAAACGGATCTGACCCCAGGAGCCATTCCGACAGCCCGCAGGAAACTGTCGAAGGCGGGGTGGGTCCGGTTGCGGGAGTGTCCGCGGCATGGATGCCGCGGCCAAGCCCCCATGGGTGAGGGCGCTTTGCTCGCGAAGCACTGCTTCGCAAGCGCCCGAACGCACAGCCGCCAGCGGCTGGGCCGGACCGCGGAGCGGGGTTTACGGCGTCTCCCGCAACCTGACCCACCCCGCCATCCCACGGGAAGCCCGCTGTTGCTTCGACTGTTGCTTCTGAGGTTGCCGGCCAGCGGCCGGCACTACTGCGGGTGCAGGGCGCAGCCCTGCCGATACCCCTCTCCCCGGCCGGGCTGGCAGAATAGGCGTCTCTGCCGTTATCCGAAGCCGACGATGCGCCTCTCCCAGTTCCACCTGCACACCACCAAGGAAACCCCCAGCGACGCCGAGCTCACCAGCCACCGGCTGATGCTGCGCGCGGGCATGATCCGCAAGCTGGCATCGGGCCTGTACACCTGGTCGCCGCTGGGCCTGCGCGTGCTGCGCAAGGTCGAGCGCATCGTGCGCGAGGAAATGGACCGCGCCGGTGCCGTGGAATTCCAGATCCCGACCATCCAGCCGAAGGAACTGTGGGAGCAGACCGGGCGCTGGCAGAAGTTCGGCCCGCAGCTGCTGAAGATCAAGGACCGCAAGGACCAGGTGTTCTGCTACAGCCCGACCGCCGAGGAAGCAGCCTGCGACTTCGCGCGCAGCGAGCTGTCCAGCTACAAGCAACTGCCGGTGAACTTCTACCAGGTACAGACCAAGTTCCGCGACGAGATCCGCCCGCGTTTCGGCGTGATGCGTTCGCGCGAGTTCCTGATGAAGGACGCCTATTCGTTCCACCTGCACGAGGAGTGCCTGGTGCGCGAATACGAGAACATGAAGTCGGCCTACAGCCGCATCTTCACCCGCCTCGGCCTGGACTTCCGCATGGTGCAGGCCGACTCCGGCGCAATCGGCGGCGATGCGTCGCAGGAATTCCACGTGATCGCCGATTCCGGTGAAGACGCGCTGGTGTTCTCCACCGGCTCGGACTACGCGGCCAACATGGAAGCGGCGATTGCCGCCGATCCGGCGCCGCGTGCGGCCGCCAGCGAAGCCATGCGCAAGATCGACACCCCCACCCAGAAGACCTGCGAGGAGGTCGCGGCCCTGCTCGGCATCGACCTGCAGCGCACGGTGAAGTCGGTGGCGCTGATCGCGGGTGAAGGAAAGGCACAGCAGTTCGTGCTGGTACTGGTGCGCGGTGACCATGAAGTCAACGAGATCAAGCTGGCCAAGGTTGCCGGCCTGGACGAACAGCGCTTCGCCAGCGAGGCGGAGATCGCCGAGCATCTGGGCAGCGTGCCGGGCTTCCTCGGCCCGGTCGCCCCGGCCAAGCCCATCCGCGTGGTCGCCGATCGCGAAGTGGCGGCGATGTCGGACTTCGTCGTCGGCGCCAACGAAACCGGCTTCCACCTGGCCGGCGTCAACTGGGGCCGCGACCTGCCGGAACCGGAAGTGGCGGACATCCGCAACGTGCGTGCCGGTGACCGCGCACTGGACGGCGGCGAACTGAAGATCGCCCGTGGCATCGAAGTCGGCCACGTGTTCCAGCTCGGTCGCAAGTACGCCGAAGCGCTGGATGCCACCGTGCTGGATGAAAACGGCAAGGCGGCGGTGATGGCGATGGGCTGCTATGGCATCGGTATCTCGCGCGTGGTAGCTGCCGCGATCGAACAGAACCATGACGACGCCGGCATCATCTGGCCGGACGCGATGGCGCCGTGGCAGGTGGTGGTGTGCGTGATCAACCCGAAGGGCGATGCTGCCGTGGCCGACGCTGCGGCCAACCTGTTGCAGGAACTGCGCGATGCCGGCCTGGACGCGGCGCTTGACGATCGCGGCCTGCGCCCGGGCGCGATGTTCGCCGACATGGAACTGATCGGCATCCCGCACCGCGTGGTGGTCAGCGAACGCGGCCTGGCCGCCGGTACCTACGAATACCGCTCGCGCCGCGCCAGCGAAGCGGAAAGCCTGGACAAGGCCTCCCTGCTGCAGCGTCTGCAGGGCTGATCAGGAAAAAGACCGGGCCCTGCCCCGGTCTTTTTTTTCTGCCGCGGTCTTCCCCGATATTGCAGCGGACATAATCCGGTCAAAATCACCGCGACGGCGCCTGCATGCCGCCACGCCATGACCCGCCTGCATTTGTGCTGTGATTAATTCATCTCTATTCTGTCCGCCGACGCCATGGACTGGCTTGTCCCGTCCACACATTAGTTTCCGGAGTAACCGTAAATGAGCATTGACCTGACCGGCCTGTCAGCACGCGAGCTGGGCGCCCTGATCCGTACCGCCAAGAAGCAGCAGACCATCGTCGCCAAGCGCCGGCCGATCACCAAGGTCCGGGCCCAGCTGACCAAGCTGGCCAAGACCGAGGGTTACACCATCGAAGAACTGTTCGGCAGCGCCCCGGCCACGCGTGCCCGCAAGGCCGCTCCGGCCGCCAAGGCCCCGTCGAAGACCGCCGGCCGCAAGCTGGGCAAGGTTGCCCCGAAGTACCGCAACCCGGCCAACCCCAAGGAAACCTGGACCGGCCGTGGCAAGCAGCCGCGCTGGATGGCTGAGCTGACTGCCAAGGGCAACAAGAAGCCGGAAGATTTCCTGATCAAGAAGGCCTGAGGCCGGATCGGGATGCAATGAAAAACGCCGGCGAAAGCCGGCGTTTTTTTGTTTGTAGAGCCGAGCCCACGCTCGGCTATCCATATCCGAAGCCGAGCATGGGCTCGGCTCTACAGAGTCTTGCGGGCGGGCATCAGCAGATTGCCGAACAGCAGGCCGGCCACCAGTGCCATCACCACGTTGAGCACGGTAAGGAACACGCTCTGGCCGGCGCCCACGTCCTGCTGCTGGACCAGGGTCAGCACGCCGCGCAGGCTGGTGCTGCCGGGCACCATCATGATGATGCCGGGCAGGCGGATGATCGCGCCCGGACGCCCGACCAGACGACCGAACAGATTGCCACCGGCCGTCAGCAGCATCGCCGACAGGAAGATGCCGGCCGGCGCGCCCCAGGCGTGGCCGCCAAACTTGGAGATCGCATAACCGGCCACCGAGGCGGCAATCACCCACGGATAGTCGCGACGATTGGCCTTGAACAGCATCGCGAACGCGAATGCCGCGGTCAGCAGCGAGCCCCACTCCACCCACGGCCCCTGCGGCCGAGCCGCGCGGATCACCGGGTCGAGGCCGAGCACGTCGGCCAGGGTCACCGCGATCATCGCGCCGACGCTGAGCTTCATGATGGTGGTCAGCGCGCCGGCAAAGCGCGCGGTGCCCGATACCCAGTGCTGGCTGGCCAGTTCGTTGACCGCATTGGTCAGCGACATGCCGGGCAGCAGCACTACCAGCGAGGCGATGATCACCGTGTTGAGGTTGAGCGCACCAATAAAGGACGCAACCAGGGTGGCGACCAGGCCGGCCAACAGCGCGGCCAGTGCCTCGGCGGCTTCGCGGGTGGCCGGGCGACGGTCGGTGACCATGCCGAGCAGGCCGATCATCAGGCCGATGACACCGGCGGTCGCAATGTCCAGCCACGGCAGCTTCCACATGCCGGCCACGCCGGCCGCGCCAAGGGTGAACGAGAGGATCGTGCGCAGCTTGCCGCGCCGGCCCGGATCCTTGTCCAGCTGGCGCAGCGCGGTGTGGCCCTGGGCGATGCTCATCCGGCCGTTGGCCACTTCTTCGGCAATATGGTCGGCGACGCTGAGCTTGTGCAGGTCGTTCTCGCCGGGCGCCAGGCGGATCACCCGGGTGATGTCACTGGAGCCGATCGCCTGCGCCGGATCGCTGAAGCTGAGGATGATGCCGGTGGGGTTCGACCACGGTTCACAATCCAGGTCGAGCTGGCGAGCCAGTGCCACCACCGCCGTTTCCAGGCGCTGGGCCGTGGTGCCATAGCTGTGCAGGCGTCCGGCGATCTCGGAAACGAAGGCCACCCGCTGCGCGTAGGTGGCCTGGGGCGTGGGGATCGTGTGAGCATCTGCGGACATGCGCCGTAGTATTACCTAGGCGGGGCCTGACCGGAGAAATTCATCCGAGTTCGACGCGATGGCCAATACAGAACGGTTATGCTGCGACCGGAATGGCCCAAGTGACCCCGAACCACGCCCCCCAGCTCGAACAGGACGCCCATGATCCGGGCGTGATCCGCCTGTCCGGCACCTGGACCTTGAAGACCGCGCTGGCCGCGGCCGAGGTCCTGCGTGGCGTTCCTGACACGCTGACCGGCATCGATGCCACCGCCATCGAGAAGATGGATTCGGCCGGCGTGCTGCAGGTGCTGCGCGTGGCCCATCGCGCCGACCTCGGCGAAGACGCACTGAAGTTCCGCGCGGATCACCAGGCGCTGGTGTGCACCATCGAGGAAGTCGCCGACGACCGGCCCAAGCCCAAGCGCGACTTCGGCGTGCTGGCGGCACTGGAGCGGCTGGGTGTCAGCGTCCATGCCACAGGCCACAACATCAAGGCGCTGTGCAGTTTCCTCGGCGAGAACCTGGTCAAGGCGGCCCGCCTGGTCAAGGAACCGCGCCGCTTCCGCCTTACCGCCACCGTGCACCAGATGGAGCAGGTCGGGCTGGATGCGGTGCCGCTGGTGGCACTGCTGTCCTACCTGGTCGGTGCGGTGATCGCCTTCCTCGGCTCAACCATCCTGCGCGACTTCGGCGCCGAGATCTACGTGGTCGAACTGGTCAACATCGCCTTCCTGCGCGAGTTCGCGGTGCTGCTGACCGCGATCGTGCTGGCCGGCCGTACCGCCAGCGCCTTCACCGCACAGATCGGCGCGATGAAGGCGCGCGAGGAAATCGATGCGATGCGCACGCTGGGCCTGGACCCGGTCGACCTGCTGGTGCTGCCTCGCTTGCTGGCGTTGCTGGTCACCCTGCCCCTGCTGACCTTCATCGCGATGATCGCCGGCCTGGCCGGCGGCATCACCGTCGGTGCGTTCGACCTCGACATCCCGCCGCAGATGTACATCGCGCGCATGCACGAGACCATGGAGGTGCGGCACATGCTGGTCGGCCTGTCGAAGGCGCCGGTATTCGCGCTGGTGATCGGCCTGATCGGCTGCCTGGAAGGCCTGAAGGTCGAAGGCACGGCACAGTCGGTAGGCGAACGCACTACTTCCAGCGTGGTGCAGACGATCTCGCTGGTGATCATCATCGACGCCTTCGCGGCGTTGTGGTTCATGCACATGGGCTGGTGACATGAGCACGCATCCGACGCCCGGAGACATTCCCATGCAGGACGACGACGGCCACGAGCTGGCCATCCGCGTGCGCGGCCTGGTCAACCGTTTCGGCAGCCAGACCGTGCACGAAGACCTGGACCTGGACGTGCGTCGCGGCGAGATCCTGGGCGTGGTCGGTGGCTCCGGCACCGGCAAGTCGGTGCTGATGCGCTCCATCCTGGGCCTGCGCACGCCCGACGAAGGCCAGATCGAAGTGCTGGGCCGCGACGCGCGTGCCGACGACGCCGAGAGCCGCCTGCACATCGAACGCAACACCGGCGTGCTGTTCCAGGACGGCGCACTGTTTTCGTCACTGACCGTGGGCGAGAACGTGCAGGTGCCGCTGAAGGAACACCACCGCGAACTGCCCGAGCGCTGGCATTACGAGCTGGCACTGCTGAAGGTGAAGCTGGCCGGCCTGCCCGCCGACGCGATCAACAAGCTGCCCTCGCAGCTGTCCGGCGGCATGCGCAAGCGCGCCGGCCTGGCCCGGGCGCTGGCGCTGGACCCGCCGCTGCTGTTCCTGGACGAACCCACCGCCGGCCTCGACCCGATCGGCGCGGCCGCGTTCGACCGACTGATCAAGACCCTGCAGGAAGCGCTGGGGCTGACCGTGTTCCTGATCACCCACGACCTGGACACCCTGTACGCCATCTGCGACCGCGTGGCCGTGCTGGCCGACCGCAGGGTCGTTGCCAACGCGCCCCTCCCGGAAATCGAGAAACTGGATCATCCGTGGATCCAGGAATACTTCCACGGACCCCGCGCGCGCGCCGCGCGTGGCGAACAGATCGAGAGTGCCTGAGCCATGGAAACCAAAGCCAACTACGTGCTGATCGGCGCGTTCACCCTGATCACCGGCCTGGCCCTGCTGGCGTTCGGCCTGTGGGCGGCCAAGTACTCTTCCGACCGCACCTGGCAGGAATACCGCGTGGTGTTCCGCGAGGCGGTGACCGGCCTGTCGGTGGGCAGCCCGGTGCAGTACAACGGCATCGCGGTCGGGTCGATCGTCGAACTGAACCTGGTGCCGGACGACCCGCGCCAGGTGGTCGCACGCATCCGCCTGAACTCGACCACGCCGGTCAAGACCGATACCCGCGCCAAGCTGGCGATCACCAGCCTCACCGGCCCGTCGATCATCCAGCTCAGCGGCGGTACGCCGCAGTCGCCGGCGCTGACCACAGTCAACAAGGACCCGGCACCGATCATACCGACCACGCCGTCGGCGCTGCAGAACATCACCGATGTTGCCAACCGCATCGTCGAGCGCATGGACCAGATCCTCAGCGACCGCAATGTAGCCTCGATCAATGCCACGCTGGCCAACCTGGAGACCATCAGCGGTGGCCTGGCCGACCGCGACCAGGGTACCCAGGCGCTGCTGCTCAGCGCGCGCGATGCCGCCCGCAGCCTGGACACCACGCTGAAGACCACCAACGGCACCATCGAGCGCCTGGACAGGAACCTGGTGCAGCAGCTGCCGGGCATCATCGACAAGCTCGATGCCACCCTGGCCAAGCTCGACTCGGCCGCCGGCAACGCCGATTCGATCCTTGGCGAGAACCGCGCCGCGATCAACAGCTTCGCCAATGATGGCCTCGGCCAGCTCGGCCCGACGCTGACCGAGCTGCGCGGCCTGATCCGCGACCTGCGCCGGGTCAGCGATCGCCTCGAGAACAACCCCGCGCGCTACCTGCTGGGCCGCGACGCACCGAAGGAGTTCGAACCCAAATGAGCCCGCCCCCCCTTCCGCGCCTGCTGCTGGCCGCTTCGATGGTCGCCCTGCTGGGCGGCTGCTCCATCCTTGGCAGCAGCGAGAAAACCGCAGTGACGCTGTACTCGCCCTCGGTGCAGGTGAAGGCCGACCCGGCGTGGCCACAGGCCAGCTGGCAGCTGGTACTGGCCAAGCCGAGCGCCGCGCGCCTGGTCGACAGCCCGCGCATCAATGTGCGGCCGACGCCCTCGCAGATGGAAATCTACAAGGGCGCCAGCTGGGCACAGCCGGCCACCGACATGATCGAGGACACCCTGCTGCGCGGCTTCGAGGATTCCGGGCGCATCCGCGGCGTGGCGCGCAGCACCGCCGGCATCCGTGCCGACTACAAGCTGTCCACCGACGTGCGCCGCTTCGAATCGGATTACCAGGGCCAGGCCACGCCGACCGTGGTGATCGAGGTCAACGCCAAGCTGATCCACGTCGCCGACCAGCGCGTGGTGGCCGACCGTACGTTCCGCCAGGCGCAGCCGGTCGGCAGCACCGACGTACCGGCGGTGACCGCGGCGTTCGAACGTGGCCTGCAGCAGCTGGCGCAGGATGTGGTGGGGTGGACACTGGTGAGCGGGCAGGCCGACCAGCCTAACGTCGCGCGCTGATCGATCAGCGCGGCGCAATCCAGCGGAACGTCAGGTTGATCCGCTCACCCTGCACCCGCGCCATCTTCGGAAGCGCGTGCTGGTAGAACCTCTGCGTCTGCCCCGCCATTACCAGCAGATCGCCGTGGCCGAGCAGGTACTCGGCCTTGCGCGCCGGATCATCGCGCCGGCGCAGCAGGAATCGACGCGATGCGCCCAGACTCAGCGACGCAATCACCGGGGCCGGACCCAACTCCGGCTCGTCATCGCTGTGCCATCCCATGTAGTCGCCGCCGCCGCGATAGCGGTTCAGCAGTACGCTGTTGAAGTGGCCGAAGCCATCTGCCTGCAAGCGCTCACGCACGGCCTGCAACGCGGGTGGCCATGGGTGCGGCACGAATTCAGCCCCGGAATAGCGGTAGCGCGCCTGCGGATCGCCAATCCAGCAGCTCAGCCTTGGCGAATCCACCCAGTTGCCGAACATGCGGATGCGATGGACCTCCCACGGAACTTCGGCGTGCAGTGTGGACACGAGCCGGTCGGCATCGGCCGCAGCCAGCCAGCCCGGCAGGAGCTGGACGTCGGCACCGGGCAGGTCGTAGGGGAACAGCATGGCCACACGCTAGCACGCCGGCGTTTGCCGTCGTGGCCAGCAACGTCGAAAATGGCCCCATGACTGTTTCCCAGATGCCGATACCATCCGATTGCCTGACTTGCCGGGGCCCCATCCGATGAGCCTGCGCCAATTGCTGTTCCCGTTGCTGCGCGCCGTGTTCCGGGCCTTGCCGCTGCCGCAGGCGCAGCGCGACCGGTTGCGCACACGGCTGTTGGCACGGCACGGCGACTGGGTACCCTCGCCGCCAAAGGGACAGCAGGACGCGGGTGCTACACGGGCCAGTGCGCAACTCCGCTGGCGCGCCGACGAGGCCGCGATCGGCTACCGCCCGCACCAGAAGGCTGCGCTGCCGGATCCGATGCCCGCCACACTGGTCGCGTTCTACCTGCCACAGTTCCACACCTTCCCCGAGAATGACACATGGTGGGGCAAGGGGTTCACCGAATGGCGCAACGTCACCCGCGCGCTGCCACAGTTCGAAGGCCACATCCAACCGCGGCTTCCGGCCGATCTGGGTTTCTATGACCTGCGCAACCCGCAGGTGATGCGTGACCAGGCGCGGCTTGCCGCCGAGCATGGCATCGGCGCGTTCTGCTTCTATTACTACTGGTTCAGCGGCCGCACGCTGATGGAAGACCCGCTGCGCCAATGGCTGGCCGACGACAGCATCGAACTGCCGTTCTGCCTGTGCTGGGCCAATGAAAACTGGGCACGCCGCTGGGATGGCCGCGACGACGACATCCTGATCGGCCAGCAGCACAGCGCCGCCGACGACCTGGCCTTCATCACCCACGTGGCGCCGTACCTGCGCGATCGCCGTGCGCTGAAGGTCGATGGCCGGCCCATGCTGCTGGTCTACCGCCCGAACCTGCTGCCCGATGCACGCGCCACCGCCGAGCGCTGGCGCCGCTGGTGCCGCGACAACGGTGTAGGCAAGATCCACCTGGCCTATGTGCAGGGCTTCGAACGCCCCGACCCGCGCGACATCGGCTTCGATGCCGCTGTCGAATTCCCGCCGAACATGAGCAACCCACGCTCGTTGTCGGCGCAACAGTGGCTGCTCAATCCAGATTTCAATGGCGATGTCCGCGACTGGCGCGAACTGGCCACCGACATCGCGGCGCGGCCGCTGCCGGACTATCCGCTGTACCCCGGCGTGAACCCCGGCTGGGACAACGAGGCTCGTCGTTCCGGTCGTGGCCGCGTCTACCTGCACGCCTCTCCGCGTGGCTACCGCGATTGGCTGCGCACCACGATCCATGAACGCCTCTCCGCAGCACCGCCGGCGCAGCGACTGGTGTTCATAAACGCATGGAACGAATGGGCCGAAGGTGCGGTGCTGGAACCGGATGCGCGGCTGGGGCATGCCTGGCTGCAGGCCACGCGCGATGCTCTGGTGCCAGCACCGCCCTCCGGCCTGGTACCGGCAGTGCATCTGCACGCCTGGTATCTGGAAACGCTGCCGGAAGTGTTGACCGCACTGCGCGAGGCGGCACTGGAGTGGGCAATCGTGGTGACCACCCCGGTGCAGCAGATGGATCAGGTCCGGCAGGCCTTGGCGGCGCATGGGCTTGAGGGTGAGGTCGTGGCCGTCGACAACCACGGTCGCGACATACTTCCGTTCCTGGAAGTTGCCGAGCGGTTGCTGCAGACGGGCCACGACGTCGTGCTGAAACTGCACACGAAACGCTCGACCCATCGCACAGATGGCGATCAGTGGCGGCAGGAACTACTGCAACGGCTGGTCCGGGGAGGACGTGCCGCACGCATCCATGCCGCATTCCAGGCCGACCCCGCCCTGGGCATGGTGGTCGCCGAAGGGCATCTGCTTCCCGTTGCCGAATTCGTCGGTGGCAATGCCCCCCTACTGGCACGGCTGCAGGCGTGGCTTGGACTGGAAAAGCCCGTGGACACCAGTCTATTCGGCGCCGGCAGTATGGGCTGGTGGCGGCTGCAGGCCCTGCGCCCATTGTTGGACGCGCACCTGTATCGCAGCGCATTCGACATCGAGCAGGGCCAGATCGATGGAACGCTGGCCCACGCCATTGAACGTGTACTGGGTGCCTGCTGCGAACACGCTGGACTGCGCGTCGCGACGGCCGCAGCCTGCCTCGGCGAGGCCGATGCCAGCAGCGACGAGTACGCCTACGCCCGACGCGGCCGACGTTGAAGGGGGCACAACGCGCCCCCCTTGCCCGTATCGATCAGCCGCGCTGGAATGCGACGCCGGTCTTTTCCTTCAGCTCGTCATCACTGACACCCGGCGCGGCCTCCACCAGCAGCAGGCCCTTGTCAGTCACGTCGAACACCGCCAGGTCGGTGATGATCCGGTCGACCACGCCAACACCCGTCAGCGGGAGCGTGCATTCGGCCAGGATCTTGTGCTCACCGTTCTTGGCGGTGTGCTCCATCAACACCACCACGCGCTGCACGCCGGCGACCAGGTCCATCGCGCCGCCCATGCCCTTGACCATCTTGCCGGGCACCATCCAGTTGGCCAGGTCGCCCTTGTCGGTGACCTGCATGGCGCCGAGGATGGCGAGATTGACGTGACCGCCACGGATCATCGCAAAGCTGTCGTGGCTGCCGAAGTAGCTGGCACCGGCACGCGCGGTGACGGTCTGCTTGCCGGCATTGATCAGGTCGGCATCGACCTCGGCTTCGGTCGGGAACGGCCCGATGCCCAGCAGGCCGTTCTCCGACTGCAGCCACACGTCCACGCCTTCGGGGATGTGGTTGGCGACCAGGGTCGGCAGGCCGATGCCCAGGTTCACGTAGGCACCATCGGTCAGTTCGCGGGCGGCACGCGCCGCCATCTCATCGCGGGTCCACGCCATGTCAGTTGCCCTCCGCGCGGATGGTGCGCTGTTCGATACGCTTCTCAGGATGCGGGTTGTGCACGATGCGGTGCACGAAGATGCCCGGCAGGTGCACCTGGTCCGGATCGATGGCACCCACCGGCACCACCTCTTCCACTTCCACGATGCAGACCTTGCCGGCCATCGCACAGGCGGGGTTGAAGTTGCGCGCGGTCTTGCGGAACACCAGGTTGCCGGCCTCGTCGGCCTTCCAGGCCTTGACCAGTGCCACATCGGCGCGCAGCGCGGTTTCCATCACGTAGTGCTTGCCGTCGAACTCGCGGGTTTCCTTGCCTTCGGCCACCACAGTGCCATAGCCGGTGGCGGTGAAGAACGCCGGAATGCCTGCGCCGCCGGCACGCAGGCGTTCGGCCAGGGTGCCCTGCGGGTTGAATTCCAGCTCGAGCTCGCCGGCCAGGAACTGCCGCTCGAACTCCTTGTTCTCGCCCACATAGGACGAAATCATCTTCTTTATCTGCCGGGTTTCCAGCAGCTGGCCCAGACCGAAACCATCAACGCCGGCATTGTTGGAGATCACGGTCAGGCCCTTGACGCCACTGTCGCGCAGCGCGGCGATCAATGCCTCGGGAATGCCACACAGGCCGAAGCCGCCCACGGCCAGCGTCTGGCCATCGGCGACCACCCCTTGCAGGGCCTCCGCCGCACTGGCGAAGCGCTTGCTGCGCTTGCCGGTGGAAGTCGATTGCTGCATTGCTGTACTACCCTGCACGTTGAGGATGACCGCATTCTAGCTGGAGGGCGGCGAAGGGCCTGGATGCGCCGCAGCATTGCACGGGCATCGCACAGGGTTCCGTAGAATGCCGGGTTCCCCTGCCAATGGCCGGCCCCGTGCCCGCCCCACCCTCGTTGATGGCCCATACCTACACCGAAGAAGACCTGCTCCGCTGGATGGAAGGCCGGACGCTGGAAATGAGCGACCATGGCCTGTCGGAAGTCCATAGCATGCGTCTGTTCGGTGACATTCTGGTCGCTGAGGTAAAGATCCCGGCCAAGTACTCCTACCGGGTGGAGATCGACCTGGCCGCCAGTCTTCGCCATCCGCGCAGCCTGCTGCGCAACCGGTGTTCCTGCCCGCTCGGCCACGACTGCATGCACGTGGCGGCTGTGCTGGCGCAGATGCTGCAGCAGATCGACCATACGCCCCCCATGCCCGACGACAGCAGCACGCTGCCAACGCTGCTGATCCGTTCGATGACCCCCGTCCTGCGCCTGCACACGGTCGAGTTCCGTCCGCCGTGGCTCGGCCCACGCGACCCTTCGCAATGGGCCGATATCGCCACCGTGGCCTTCGAATACGACGAGCACGTGCGGTTCCTGGATGATCCGAGCCTGTTCGCCCACGATCCGGAGGGCCAGCTTGCGCTGCTGCCCCGCGACCTGGCCGAGGAATCACGGCGCGAGGCCGAGCTGCGCACGGTGGGACTGCATCGCGACACGGCGCCGCGGGCGCCATTGGAGGGCGCAGGACCTCAGTTCCAGCTGCGCACCCATGACTGGACACGGTTCCTGCTGGACGACGTACCGCGCCTGGAAGCCTTGGGCTGGAAGGTAGAGACCGACGACGATTTCCGCCATCGCATAACCCGGGTGGATGAGATCGACCTGGACATCCAGGCGGACCCGGCGGATGCGGGCTGGTTCAACTTGGGCCTGGACATCCAGGTGGAAGGCCGCAACGTGTCGATGGTTCCGCTGCTGCAGCAGGTGCTGCAGTCCGATCCCCGCTGGATGCGTGGCCAGCTGGACGCCATCGGCGATGATGAGAACATTCTGTTGATGGCGGGCGACAACACGCGCCTGGCATTGCGGGCCGCACGACTGAAACCGATCATGGCCCTGTTGACGGATCTGTTCGCCCAGCGTGGCGCGCCGCTGCGCCTGTCTGTGCTTGACCGTGGCCGCCTGCAGGCGCTGCAGGACACGGCGCGCCTGCAGTTCCGCGGGCGCAAGGACACCCAGGCACTGGTGCAGCGGCTGATGCAGGCACCCGCATTGGGCGAAGTGCCGCCGCCGGCAGGGCTGGTGGCAACGCTGCGTCCCTATCAGCGCGAAGGCCTGTCGTGGCTGCAGTACCTGCGCCAGCAGGGCCTGGGGGGCGTGCTGGCCGATGACATGGGCCTGGGCAAAACCGTGCAGACGCTGGCGCATGTGCTGGTCGAGAAGGAAGCCGGTCGCCTGGACCGTCCGACGCTGCTGGTGGTGCCCACTTCGCTGCTGCACAACTGGCAGAGCGAAGCGGCACGCTTCACCCCGGGCCTGCGCGTGCTGACCCTGCACGGGCCGGCACGTGAAACGCTGTTCGAGGCGATTCCCGGGCACGACCTTGTACTGACCACCTACCCTCTGCTGTGGCGCGACGAGCAGGCGCTGCAGGCACATACCTACCATCTGCTGATTCTGGATGAAGCCCAGCAGGTGAAGAATCCGAAGTCACGCGCGGCCATCACCCTGCGCACGCTGCAGGCGCGCCACCGGCTGTGCCTGACCGGCACGCCGCTGGAAAACCACCTGGGCGAACTGTGGACGCAGTTCGACTTCCTGCTGCCCGGCCTGCTAGGCAGCGAGAAACAGTTCAACCAGCATTGGCGCCATCCGATCGAACGTGGCAGCGACCACCGCCGCGCCACCTTGCTGGCGCAACGGCTGCGTCCGTTCATACTGCGCCGGCGCAAGGACCAGGTGGCGTCAGAGCTTCCGCCCAAGACCGTCATTACCCGCGCGGTGGAAATGGAGAGCGGCCAGCGTGATCTCTATGAAACCGTGCGCGCAGCGATGGAAAAGCAGGTGCGCGAAGCCATCAGCGGCAGCGGGCTGGCGCGCAGCCACATCGTGGTACTGGATGCGTTGCTGAAGCTGCGCCAGGTCTGCTGCGATCCGCGCCTGCTGCCTGGTGATGCCCCGGCGCGCAATGCGGGCTCAGCCAAGCTGGACCTGCTGCGCGAGATGCTGCCGTCGATGGTCGAGGAAGGCCGGCGCATCCTGCTGTTCTCGCAGTTCACCGGCATGCTCGCGCTGATCGCGCAGGCACTGGATCAGCTGGGCTTGGCCTATGTGACCCTGACCGGCGACACCCAGGACCGGGCCACGCCGGTGCAGCGCTTCATGCAGGGCGAGGTGCCGGTATTCCTGATCAGCCTGAAGGCAGGTGGCGTCGGGTTGAACCTGACCGCCGCCGATACCGTCATCCACTTCGACCCGTGGTGGAATCCGGCGGCCGAAAACCAGGCCAGCGATCGCGCCCATCGCATCGGCCAGCAGCAGCCGGTGTTCGTTTACCGGCTGATCGCCGCAGGCAGCATCGAAGAACGGATTGCCGAGCTGCAGGAGCGCAAGGCCACGCTGGCCGACGCCATTCTCGAAGGCGGCGGCGCTACGGGGCCACGCTTCAGCGAAGAAGACGTGCAGGCGCTGCTGGCGCCGTTGCCGGGCCTGCCCGGCAAGCGTTTGCGCAAAGCGGGCAAGCGGTCGACGCGAAGCTGACCTCCGGACGCCAGTCAGGTGGCGTTCCCCGATGGAAACGATTCCCATACATGACTGGGACTACAATTGGGGACTGAGCTCACAAAGGAACTGATCGATGCCCCTGCCCGCCTTCAAGGCCTACGATATCCGCGGCCGTGTGCCGGAAGAACTGAACGAAGACCTGGCCCGCCGCATCGGCGTCGCCTTGGCCGCGCAGCTCGCTCCCGGTCCAGTGGTCCTCGGCCACGATGTGCGCCTGACCAGCCCGGCGCTGCAGGATGCACTGGCCACCGGCCTGCGTGGTACCGGGCGCGAGGTGATCGACATCGGCCTGTGCGGCACGGAAGAAGTCTATTTCCAGACCGACCATCTGGGCGCGGCCGGCGGCGTGATGGTCACCGCCAGCCACAACCCGATGGATTACAACGGCATGAAGCTGGTCAAGGAGAATGCCCGGCCGATCAGCTCCGATACCGGCCTGTTCGCAATCTCCGACGCGGTTTCCGCCGATACGTCCGAGGCCCAGCCGCCGCGTGCCGGGCAGGTTGCCCAGCACGACAAGAGCGCCTACATCCAGCACCTGCTCAGCTATGTCGATGCCAGCAGGCTCAAGCCGCTGAAGCTGGTGGTGAATGCCGGTAACGGCGGCGCGGGCGCGATCGTCGACCTGCTGGCCCCGCACCTGCCGTTCGAGTTCATCCGCATCTGCCACGAACCGGACGGCAGCTTCCCCAACGGCATTCCCAACCCGCTGCTGCCGGAGAACCGCGCCGCCACCGCCGATGCGGTGCGTGAACACGGTGCCGATTTCGGCATTGCCTGGGACGGTGACTTCGACCGCTGCTTCTTCTTCGACCACACCGGCCGCTTCATCGAGGGCTACTACCTGGTCGGTCTGCTGGCCAAGGCGATCCTGGCACGCAATCCCGGCGGCAAGGTCGTGCATGACCCGCGCCTGGTCTGGAACACCGTGGATATGGTCGAACAGGCGGGCGGTGTGCCGGTGCAGTGCAAGAGCGGCCATGCCTTCATCAAGGAAAAGATGCGCGCCGAAGACGCCGTGTACGGTGGCGAGATGAGCGCCCACCACTATTTCCGCGAGTTCGCCTATGCCGACTCCGGCATGATCCCGTGGCTGCTGATCGCGCAGCTGATCTCCGAGAGCGGCCGCTCACTGGCCGAGTGGGTCGAAGACCGCATGGCGGCCTATCCGTGCAGTGGCGAGATCAACTTCAAGGTGGCCGATGCCAAGGCTGCCGTGGCCCGCGTGATGGAGCACTTCGCGGCGCAATCACCGGTACTGGATCACACCGACGGCATCAGTGCCGACTTCGGCGGCTGGCGCTTCAACCTGCGCAGCTCCAACACCGAACCGCTGCTGCGCCTGAATGTCGAAGCCCGTGGTGACGCCGCGCTGATGCAGGCGCGTACCGACGAAATTTCCCGCCTAATCCAGCAGTAATCAAGGACGACCATGAGCATCATCCAGCCCGTCATTCTGTCCGGTGGCTCCGGGACCCGCCTGTGGCCGCTGTCGCGCGAGGCGTACCCGAAGCAGTTCCTGCCGTTGGCGGGCGAACTGACGATGCTGCAGGCCACTTGGAAACGGGTGGCGCCGATCGCCGCGCATGGCCCGCTGGTGATCGCCAACGAGGAGCACCGCTTTGTCGCTGCCGAGCAGCTGCAGCAGGTCGGCGCCGAGCCGGCGGCCATCATTCTGGAACCGGTTGGCCGCAACACGGCGCCGGCAATCGCGGTCGCAGCCCTGGAAGCCACCCGCGACGGGGCCGATGCGCTGCTGCTGGTGCTGCCCTCGGACCATGTGATCACCGACGAAGCCGCCTTCCGCAGCGCCGTGCAGGCCGCCGCCAGTGCCGCCGAAACCGGCAAGCTGGTGACCTTCGGCATCGTGCCGACCGGTCCGGAAACCGGCTACGGCTATATCAAGGCCGCCGATGGGCAGGGTCTGCGTGCGGTCGAGCGCTTTGTCGAAAAGCCCGACCTCGAGACCGCCAGCGGTTACGTCAGCAGCGGCCAGTATTACTGGAACAGCGGCATGTTCCTGTTCAAGGCCTCGCGCTACCTGCAGGAACTGGAGCGCTTCCAGCCCGGCATGCTGGCCGGCAGCCGCCAGGCCTGGCAGCAGGCCCGCCGCGATTCGGATTTCACCCGCCTGGACAAGGACGCCTTCGCCGCCGTTCCCTCTGATTCCATCGACTATGCCGTGATGGAAAAAACCGCCGACGCCGTGGTGATTCCGTTGGACGCCGGCTGGAACGATGTCGGCTCGTGGACAGCCCTGCGCGATGTCTCGCAGCAGGACGGCGATGGCAACGCCCACCAGGGCGATGTGATCGCCATCGACTGCCGCAACACCTATGCCTATGCACAGCGCCTGGTGGCACTGGTCGGCCTGGATGACGTGATTGTCGTCGAGACCGACGACGCGGTGCTGGTCGGCAGGGCCGACCGCATGCAGGAGGTCAAGACCGTTGTTGGTCAGCTGAAGTCCGAAGGCCGCAGCGAGGCCACGTGGCATCGCAAGGTCTACCGCCCGTGGGGCGCGTACGATTCAATCGACAATGGTGCACGCTTCCAGGTCAAGCGCATCACGGTCAAGCCCGGCGGCACACTCAGCCTGCAGATGCATCATCACCGCGCCGAGCACTGGATCGTGGTCAGCGGCACCGCAGAAGTGACCCGCGGCGACGAAGTGATCCTGCTCAGCGAAAACCAGAGCACGTACATCCCGCTGGGCGTGACCCATCGCCTGCGCAACCCGGGCAAGCTGCCGCTGGAACTGATCGAAGTGCAGTCCGGCAGCTACCTTGGCGAGGACGACATCGTGCGCTTCGAGGATACCTACGGGCGCAGCTGACCCGGCGCCCGCTGGAGGCGACCGACCGTTGGTCGGGGTGGGTGCCGACCGTTGGTCGGCACGCCGCCTGCCGGGTCAGGCAATCTCCGCCATCACCCGCTTCAGGCCATCCTGCCAACTCGGCAGTACGATGCTGAAATCCTGCTGCAGCTTGCGGTTGTCCAGCACCGACCAGGCCGGGCGCTTGGCCGGGGTCGGATACTCGGAACTGGGAATCGCCTCGACCGCCGGCACCTTCGCCAACACGCCGGTAACCAGCGCTTCGGCGAAGATCGCTTCGGCGAACCCATGCCAGCTGGTCTGGCCGCTGGCGGTCAGGTGCCAGGTACCGGACAGTTGGCCCGGATGCCGCAGCGCCTGCGCAGTAACATCAGCGATCAGCGCGGCCGGCGTCGGCGTACCGACCTGGTCGGCCACCACACGCAGCTGGTCGCGCTCGGCGCCGACGCGCAACATGGTGCGCAGGAAATTTGCCCCATGCGAGGCATACACCCAGGCCGTGCGGAAGATCAGGTGGCGACCGCCGGCTGCGCGTACCGCATCCTCACCATCGCGCTTGCTGGTGCCATACACACCCAGCGGCGCGGTCGGCTCGTCCTCGCGGTACGGCGCGGTGCCCTGGCCATCGAACACGTAGTCGGTGGAGTAATGCACGAACGGCACGCCATGGGCCGCACACCAACGCGCGATCATGCCAGGCGCCTGCGCGTTGGCCGCAAACGCAGCTTCCACATCCTGCTCGGCACGATCAACGGCGGTATAGGCCGCAGCATTCACCACCACCGACGGCTGAAGACGGTCCAGCAGGGCCGGCAGGCTTTCAGGTTGGCCGAAATCGGCGGTTTCGCAGGCGCTGCCATCCGGCAGAGTGCCGCTGCGGGTGGTCGCGACCACCTTGCCCAGCGGCGCCAGCGCGCGCAGCAGCTCCTGGCCGACCTGGCCGTTGCCACCGAACACCAGCACGGTCATGGCGCGCCCTGGGCGGCGGTGTAGACCGGCAGGCGGTCTTCGGCGATGTCCTTCAGGAACGGCGCATTCTCGTCCTTGGCCGACAGGGTCGGTGCACTGACCGGCCAGTCCACGGCGATGTCGGCATCGTTCCAGCGCACGCCGGCGTCGAAGTCCTTCAGGTAGACCTCGGTGCACAGGTAGCTGAACACCGCGCGCTCGGACAGCACTGCAAAGCCGTGGGCGAAGCCTTCCGGAATCCAGAACTGCTTCTTGTTCTCCGCACTCAGCACCACCGCTTCCCACTGGCCGAAGGTCGGCGAGCCGCGACGGATGTCGACGGCCACGTCATAGACCTCGCCTTCCAGCACGCTGACCAGCTTGCCCTGCGGGCGCGGCCACTGGTAATGCAGGCCACGCAGCACACCCTGCGCTGACGTCGACACGTTGCTCTGCACGAAGCGATCCGGCAGGCCCAGCGCGGCAAAGCGCTCGGCATTCCAGGTCTCGAAGAAATAGCCGCGGGCATCGCCAAACACCGCCGGCTCGATCACCACGCAACCGGGCAACTTGGTTTCAATCACTTTCACGGAACAACTCCACGCAATGCGAGCTTGTGCAGGTACTGGCCGTAGCCATTCTTGATCAGCGGCGCCGCCAGCGCTTCGAGCTGTTCGGCGTTGATCCAGCCCTGGCCGAAGGCGATTTCCTCCGGGCAGCAGACCTGCAGGCCCTGCCGGGTCTGGATGGTCTCGATGAAGTTGGACGCTTCCAGCAGCGACTGGTGGGTGCCGGTATCGAGCCAGGCATAGCCGCGGCCCAGTGCTTCCAGATGCAGGTTGCCTTCGGCTAGGTAGCGCTTGTTGAGATCGGTGATCTCCAGTTCGCCACGGGGCGACGGCTTCAGGTCGGCGGCATGCGCGCTGGCATTGCCGTCATAGAAGTACAGGCCGGTCACCGCATAGTTCGAACGCGGATTCTCCGGCTTCTCGACCAGGTCGATGACCTTGCCGCTCTTGTCGAATTCAGCCACGCCGTAGCGTTCCGGATCATTCACCCAGTAGCCGAACACGGTGGCACCGTCGGTGCGCTCATCGGCGCGCTTGAGCACCTCGCGCAGGCCGTGGCCGTGGAAGATGTTGTCACCCAGCACCAGGCAGCTTGGCTTGCCGGCCACGAAGTCGCGGCCGATCAGATACGCCTGGGCCAGCCCATCGGGGCTGGGCTGCACGGCGTACTGGATGTCCATGCCCCACTGCGAGCCATCGCCAAGCAACTGCTGGAACAACGCCTGTTCGTGCGGGGTATTGATGATGAGCACTTCACGGATGCCCGCCAGCATCAGCACGCTGAGCGGGTAGTAGATCATTGGCTTGTCATACACCGGCAACAGCTGTTTGCTGACGCCCTTGGTGATCGGATACAGCCGGGTGCCGGAGCCACCGGCGAGGATGATGCCCTTGCGCTGGGTCATGGTGTCTCCTGGGTTCAGGCCGCGGTGCCGATGCGCTGCAGGCGGTAGCTGCCGTCCAGCACGCCGTTGACCCATTCCTGGTTGTCCAGGTACCAGTCGACGGTGAAGGTGATGCCCTGCTCGAAGGTGTAGGCCGGTTCCCAGCCCAGGTCGTTCTTCAGCTTGGAGGCATCGATCGCATAGCGGCGGTCATGGCCGGGGCGGTCGGCGACGTAGGTGATCTGGCTGCTGCGCGGCTGGCCGTCCGCACGCGGGCGGCGCTGGTCCAGCAGTGCGCAGATGGCCTGCACCACTTCGATGTTCTGCTTTTCCGAGTTGCCGCCCACGTTGTAGGTCTCGCCGACCTGGCCCTTGGCCAGCACGGTGCGGATCGCCTCGCAGTGGTCGGAGACGAACAGCCAGTCGCGAACCTGCTTGCCATCGCCGTACACCGGCAGCGGCTCGCCGGCCAGCGCCTTGGCGATCACCAGCGGGATCAGCTTCTCGGGGAAGTGGTACGGGCCGTAGTTGTTGGAGCAGTTGGTGGTCAGCACCGGCAACCCGTAGGTGTGGTGGAACGCACGGACCAGGTGGTCCGAGGCGGCCTTCGACGCCGAGTACGGGGAATTCGGAGCATACGGCGTGGTTTCGCTGAACTTGCCGGTCTCACCCAAGGTGCCATACACCTCATCGGTGGACACATGCAGGAAGCGGAAGGCCGCGCCCTGCTCGGCCGGCAACGCCTTCCAGTAATCGCGGACCGCTTCAAGCAGCCCCAGGGTGCCCACCACGTTGGTCTGGATGAAGGCGCCCGGGCCGTCGATGGAACGATCGACATGGCTTTCGGCAGCGAAATTCAGCACGGCGTCCGGCTGGTGCTCGGCCAGCAGGCGGGCGACCAGATCACGGTCGCCGATGTCGCCCTGCACGAACACGTGGTTGGGGTTGCCGTCCAGGCTGGACAGGGTCTTCAGGTTGCCGGCATAGGTCAGCACATCGAGGTTGATGACCTTGACGCCGCGCGCGACGGCCTCGAGAACGAAGTTACCGCCAATGAATCCGGCGCCGCCGGTGACAAGCCATGTGGGCACTACCTGTTCTCCTGATCGAAATTCATCCAAGGGGCGCTATGAAGCGCCCGACACAGCGGCACAGGATACATGTGGTTCGTCTTCACGACTGCCTGCGTGACGTGAACGACGCACTCGATTCACACGAGCCATGCCGCACCGCAGCATAACCATACGCATTCGCATGGTCCGCTCAAGCCAGCTAGAATCGGGATCCCACCCCCGAACCGGTTGCTGTGCGAGGACCGGACGTTCTCCCCAGTTATTGAAGGACCCCGTACCAGATGAAAATCCTCGTCGCGTACAAGCGCGTGGTGGACTACAACGTCCGCATTCAGGTCAAGCCGGACGGTTCCGGCGTGGTCACCGACGGCGTCAAGCTGTCCCCCAATCCCTTCGATGAAATCGCCCTGGAAGAAGCCCTGCGCCTGCGCGACAAGGGCATTGCCAGCGAAGTGGTGGTCGCCACCATCGCCCCGGCCGATGCCCAGGCGCACCTGCGCAACGGCCTGGCCATGGGCGCCAATCGCGCCATTCACGTCGTTACCGACCAGGCCATCCAGCCGCTGACAGCCGCACGCACCCTGCTCAAGCTGATCGAGAAGGAACAGCCGGACCTGGTGATCCTGGGCAAGCAGGCCATCGACGACGACGCCAACCAGACTGGCCAGATGCTGGCCACGCTGTGGGGCCGCCCGCAGGCGACCTTCGCCAGCAAGCTGGAGATTGCTGATGGCAAGGCCACGGTGACCCGCGAAGTCGACGCCGGCCTGGAAACGCTGGAAGTGGACCTGCCGGCAGTGGTCACCACCGATCTGCGCCTGAACGAGCCGCGCTTCATCAAGCTGCCGGACATCATGAAGGCCAAGGCCAAGCCGCTGGAGACCCTGCAGCTGGCCGATCTGGGCGTTGAAGCCGCCGATACCTTCAAGACCACCCAGTATGCCGCGCCGTCCAAGCGCAGCAAGGGTGTGATGGTCAAGGACGCGGCTGAACTGGTGGCCGCACTCAAGCAGAAGGGGTTGCTGTAATGAGCAGGATTCTCGTCATCGCCGAACACCACGACGGCAAGCTCAACGCCGCCACCGCCAAGACCGTAAGCGCTGCTGCCGCCATCAGCGGTGCCAGCATCGACGTGCTGGTGCTGGCCGCCGACCCGGCCGCCGTTGCCGCTGAGGCCGCGAAGATCGCTGGCGTCGCCAAGGTTCTGACCGTGGCCAACGCTGCCAACGCGCAGGCCATCGCCCAGGTGCTGGCGCCGCAGATCGCGCAGCTGGCCAAGGGCTACACCCACGTGTTCGGCCCGTCGACCACCTTCGGCAAGGACCTGATGCCCTGCGTGGCCGCCCTGCTGGGCGTCAACCAGGTCTCCGACCTGATGACCGTCGAAGGCAGCCACACCTTCAAGCGCCCGATCTACGCCGGCAACGCGATCATCACCGTGGAAGCCCCCGCCGACCAGATCGTGGTCGCCACCGTACGCGCCGCGTCGTGGCCGGAAGCCGCCCAGGGCGGCAGTGCCGCCATTGAAGCGGCCAGCGTCGATGCTGCCCTGCCGAGCCACACCCGCTTCATCGGCCTGGCCGCCGCTGCCAGCGACCGCCCGGACCTGCAGAGCGCCAAGCGCGTGGTCTCCGGTGGCCGCGGCGTCGGTTCGGAAGAGAACTTCAAGGTCATCTTCCAGCTGGCCGACAAGCTCGGCGCCGCCGTCGGTGCCTCGCGCGCCGCGGTCGATGCCGGCTACGTGCCCAGCGACCTGCAGGTGGGCCAGACCGGCAAGATCATCGCCCCGGAGCTGTATGTGGCGGTGGGCATCAGCGGTGCGATCCAGCATCTGACCGGCATCAAGGACGCCGGTACGATCGTGGCGATCAACAAGGATCCGGATTCGCCGATCTTTGAGATTGCCGATATTGGGTTGGTGGGGGATCTGTTTGCGATCCTGCCGGAGCTGGAAAAGGCGCTTTGATATCCTTGGGCGGCGACACCGCCCAAGCCATACCGCCCCGTATCCGGATGTTCAAGGACATCCGGGTATCTGCAGACCTCCATGAACCAGCGACTGCTTCGCTTCGTGATCTCCGGCGGTTCCGCCGCCGGAGTCGAATACGCCACTTTCATCGCTCTGCAGCTCACGCTTGGCAGTAGCTGGCTGCTGGCAAGCCAGTCGATAAGCTTCGGCTGCGGGTTCATCGTCAGCTTCGCGCTGAACCGACGCTGGGTTTTTCAAAGCTCGGGGCACCTCGGCAGCGAGCTGGCCACCTATGGTCTCGTTGCAGCAATCAACCTGGGCCTGGGCAACCTCGCCATCTACCTGCTGACAGGCCCTGCAGGAGTGCATCCCCTGCTCGCCAAATTCGCGGTGATGGGCATGATCGCGGGTTGGAACTACCTAGTCTTCTCCCGCTTCGTATTCAGGGAATCGGCGTAGTTCGTCCGTGCTCCTGGTGTGCCCTGAGTAGCGCTATCCTATCGTTGTAGTTGGCGATACACTGCCGGTTTGACTGAATGCGTCAGATCTCGACGCATTGCACCGGCGGGGGCCGTATGTCAGCACCAATTCCAGCGTTCATTTCGGTTGTCTACGTACTTCATAATCAAGCGTCCCGCTTGGAAGTTCTGCTGTCGCACGCATGCACTGAACTGGCCAACCTCGCCACGGATTATGAAATCATCGTAGTCGACAACGGGTCTTCAGATGAGAGCGTGGCATTGCTTCGCCGCCTCACCTCGGAAGACGGACTACCAAACGTTCAAGTGTACGTACTTACGAAAACAGTTGCCTGGGAGACGGCGGCTTGGGCAGGTGCGGAAGGGGCGTTGGGCGATTTCGTGGCCGTGCTTGACCCGCTGACTGATGATGTCGGTTTCCTGCGCAGCATGCTGGAACCTGCGACGGCCGGCATTGACGTGGTCTTTGCCAGCAATCAGATGAAACCACGGCTTTCGGCCAGCTACCGCGTCGCAAACGCGGCGTTCAATCTCGTTTTCCGGTGGCTCAACGGTGTCAACCCAGGAACCGAAGCGCCCCAGTATCGGGTGCTGAGCAAGAAGGTCATCAATTACATCCTCCAGCACCCTCGACCTGCTGCCATCTACCGGCTGCTCCCGGTAACCGCTGGCTTTACCCGCGCCAACCTGAATTACCGTCACGCACCGACAGCCAACCCGCCGAAAAAGCTAGGGCAAAGCATCGATCGCGGAATGCGGCTGCTTGTGTCGAACACGCGCCTGCCCATGCGACTGGTTACCATACTCTCCACTTTCGGCGCTGCGGCCAATTTACTGTATTCGATTTACGTGATCGCCGTGGCCGCATTCAAACCTGATGTGGCACCGGGCTGGGTCAGCCTTTCACTGCAGCAGTCGGGCATGTTCCTGTTGGTTTCGCTGGTCCTGCTTGTGCTTGGTGAATACATCCTTCACATGGCATCCCTCACCAGCGAGGGCCCCTCTTACCACGTCGCCCAAGAGTTCACCAGTGCCCGTCTGGATCGCCTGGAAAGGATCAACGTAGACCATTCGCCGCTCCGTCGTGAGAATGTCTGACACCTCTTTGCCAGCCCAAATGGATGCCGACGCCGTCGTCATTGGTGGCGGATTCTATGGCGCGGTGATTGCCAGCTATCTGGCCAGTGAGCGCGACATGCGGCGTGTGATCCTGATCGAGCGTGAACGCAGCCTCATGCAGCGCGCATCGTTTTCGAACCAGGCACGCGTACACAACGGCTATCACTACCCGCGCAGCTTCACTACCGCCTACCGCAGCCGGGTAAACCTGCCGCGCTTCATGCGGGAATGGGACTCGGCGGTCCAGACCAACTTCGTCAAACTGTACGCGATCGCGCGCCGCAACTCAAAGGTGACTTCCGCGCAGTTCGTGCGTTTCTGCCAGTCCATCTCAGCCCCTCTTGAACCTGCTCCGCCGGCGTACCAAGCACTGTTCGACAGCCAGCTGATCGAACGGGCATTCATCACAGAGGAGTACGGATTCAACACGGACGTGATCCGCCAAATGATCGAACAACGGCTGCAAGCCAGCGACGTCCGCACCGAGCTCGGGTGCGAAGTCGTCTCGGTTGCTCCACTCGGCGACGGCGCGATCCAGGTGAATCTACAGAAGACCGGTGGCGGCGATGAAAGCCTCCTCCGCGCACCATACGTATTCAATTGCACCTATGCAGGATTGAACCTGATCAACGGTCCCCATGGCGGAACCGAAGCCAGGTTGAAGCATGAGATCACCGAGATGGCCCTTATCCAGCTGCCCGGCGCACTGGAGGGGATGGCGATCACGGTAATGGATGGTCCATTCTTCTCAATCATGCCGTTCCCCGCGCGCAAGGCAAGCACCCTTTCACATGTGCGCTATACGCCGCACAAATCGTGGATGGATGACGCCTCCCGTGATCCTTACATCGAACTGTCCGACTACCCCAAGGCCAGTCGCTATGACCGCATGCTGAGGGATGTAGCGCGCTACGTTCCGGCGATGTCGTCGGCAGTCCATCTCGAATCTCTCTTTGAAGTGAAGACGATTCTGATGAAGAACGAGGGAGACGATGGCCGTCCGATCTTGTTCGAAACCTATCCTGCCCTGCCCGGTTTCGCATCAATCCTCGGCGGCAAGCTCGACAACATCTATGACGTCATCGCTCATCTGGACACCGTTTCGTTCAAGATTTCGACCACTGTCTAGGGCCTAGCCGCCCGCAGTACAGTCGCCTTCCCATGGTCGCCTCATCCAGCGAGGCTCATCCAGGATTCCAGGAGATTCCATTCATGTCACTCGCGCTGATCGGCCACACCGGGTTCGTGGGTTCAACACTGAAGCGCCAGACGGCCTTCGACCACCTGTTCAATTCCAGCAACATCCAGGATATCGATTCCAATACGTATGACACGGTGATCTGCTCGGCTGCCCCGGCACAGAAATGGATCGCCAACCGCGAACCGGAAGCAGACTGGGCCAATATCCAGAAGCTGATCGGATCGCTGGAAAAGGTCAAGTGCAGGCACTTCATCCTGATCAGCACGGTGGATGTATTCGCATCACCAATCGCCGTGGATGAATCGACGGTCGTGCAGACCGAAGGCCTCCATCCTTATGGGTTGCATCGCCGCCGGCTCGAAGAGTTCGTCGAGTCACGCTTTGCTTCGCGGCTGATCGTTCGCCTACCCGGCCTGGTCGGACCCGGCCTGCGCAAGAACATCCTGTTCGATTTCCACAATGACAACAATGTCAGCGCGATCGACAGCCGTTCTCGCTTCCAGTTCTACCCGATGGTGAATCTGTACGGAGACCTGATCGCTGCGGAAAAGGCGCAGATAGATCTACTCCATCTAACCAGCGTGCCGGTCAGCGTCGCAGAAGTAGCGCGTGAAGCCTTCGGCGTGGCATTCGACCATGCACCCGAAACGTTGCCGGCGCTTTACGACATGCGCAGCCAGCATGCACTGGATGGCGCAGGAGCGCCAGGATACCAGTACGACAGGCGGGCCACCCTTACCGCGATCCGGGCATATCACCAGTCCGAGCCTCGCAAGGCAGCGCTGGAATGAGCATTTCGATTTCCAACATCGCCTGGGACCGCGATCAGGACAGTGCCGTCGCGGACTTGCTTGGAAGGCATGGCGTGCACCACATCGACGTCGCACACAGCAAGTATTTTCCGGCGCCTTCAGAGACAGCCGATGCCAGCATTGACTACGTGCGCAGATGGTGGGCTGACCGTGGCGTAAGCATTGCGGGAATGCAAGCCCTTCTGTTTGGAACCCAGGGGCTGAATGTGTTTGCCGACCAATGCGTGCAGCAGCAACTGCTGGAGCATCTGCGCCATGTGTTCAGGATCGCTGCCCGGCTTGGGGCTGGCCGCCTTGTGTTTGGCTCGCCACGCAACAGAGATCGTGGCGATCTGTCGGTAGAGGCCGCCAACCAGATCGGGGCCACCTTCTTCCACCAGGCGGGCGATCTGGCCCAAGCAGAAGGTGTCGTACTTTGCCTTGAGCCGAATCCCGAGCATTACGGAGCCAACTTCATGACGACCACGGCCTCGACAGCCGAGGTGGTTGCACTGACCGGCCACAGGCACATCCAGATGCAACTCGATACCGGGGCAGTCTTCATGAATGGAGAAGAACCCGCACACCTACTACCACGCTATGCCCCGATCATCGGCCACGTCCACCTCAGTGAACCAAACCTGGCCGAATTGGGCTCGATGACCAGCGATCATGATCCGCTGGCCGCACTGATAGGGAAGCACCTCGGCACGAGGCCTCTTACCATCGAGATGCTGCCGCCCAACGATGGTATCGCCGGAATCGAGCGCGCGCTGGTCTTCGCGCTCGGGCAGTACGGTGCCGCCCAGAGCGGAGAGCATGCATGAACAAGTGGCTGATCCTCCTCCTGGCCATCTTGTGCAACGCCGCTGCCAGTGCATTGGTCAAGGTCGCGGTAAGTGCTCCACGCCAGTTCCCGTCGCTGGAAGATCCCGTCGGGGCACTCCGCAACTGGCCCTTCTGGGCCGGCCTGTCGCTCTATGGTGGCGCCTTCGTGCTTTATTCAATGTCATTGGGGAGGCTTCCGCTCAATGTCGCCCATCCGATCTCGACGGCAGGGGCCATCGCTGTCGTTGCCTGCATTTCAGTGGTTGTGTTCCGCGAAGCCATGCCTTGGACGACATTGGCTGGCATCGTGCTGATTCTGTCCGGCGTGATCCTGATTACCTTCCACGCTCCCCGCTGACTTCATTACCTACGAATCCGAAATGAGCACATCCCTACCCGAAGCACAGCATTCATCACCGCCCCGCCTGCGCCAGGTTCCCATCTACCGGTGTACCGTGTTGGCTCCGAAGCATCGGAATCATGCCGTGGTCATTCCGGTGATCAACGAAGGCGAACGCATCCGCTCGCTGTTGATGCGCATGAAGGAAGTCGGCATCGCCGATATTGCCGATATCATCATCGTCGATGGCGGAAGCACGGACGGCTCCTTGGCCGAATCTTTCCTGAAGCAACACGACGTCAGCGCGCTATTGGTCAAGACCGGGCCAGGGAAACTCAGTGCACAGTTGCGTTGCGCCTACGATTTCTGCCTGGACGCCGGCTACACCGGAATAGTCACCATTGATGGAAACAACAAGGACGATCCCGCACCCATCCCTGCGTTCATCGAAGCGCTCGAACGGGGAGTCGACTTCGTGCAGGCGTCGCGTTTCAAATCAGGCGGCTTTGCCGAGAATACGCCTTTGTCCCGTTACATCGCGATCCGCCTGATTCATGCACCACTGCTGAGTCTTTTCTCCGGATTCGGCTGGACCGATACAACACAGGGATTTCGTGCGTACAGCCGCAGCCTCCTGGTGGACCCTGGCATCGACGTATTCCGCGATGTATTCGACGGTTACGAGCTGTTGGCCTATCTGTCCTACCGTGCCCCGAAGCTCGGCTTCCGCTGCGTTGAGCTGCCGACTGCACGTTGCTACCCCAAGGGTGAAGTACCCACCAAGATCAGCAGCTTCCGCGGCAATCTGAAGGTCATGCAGGTGCTGCTGGCAACCATCGCCGGCCGCTACAACCCTGCGCACCGGAGCAAGGCATGAATCCGTTGCGGATATCTGATGACCGTGAACGCGACTGGACGGCGGTAGCTGCCATCGCGCTGGGCATGTTGGGATTGCTTGCGGTTCTGGCTTATCAATATCGGCTGCTGCATTTCATCGAATGGGGTGATGAATCGGAAACCATCGTCGCGGCCAAGATGATGGTGGCTGGCAGCTCACTCTATCGCGACATCTTCAACCACCACGGGCCGCTTACCTTCCTACCTGGGATGGTCGTTGAACTGGTGGGCGGTCATTCCATCCCCGCACATCGCGTATTCATTGCACTGCTGCAACTTGGCGCTCTGGCGAGCCTGTTCTTCTCTCCACTGATCCGCGACAAGCATGTCAGCGCCCGTGTCACCTACGTACTGCTGGTAGCCACCGTCTACGTCGGCTTCCTGCCATCGAGTTTCGGCCATTCCTACATCTATCAGGTGATGTGTGGGCTGATGCTCAGCCTTGCATTGTCCAGCTGGCTTCTGCCGCTTCTGGTTGACGTCCGCACTTGCGGCAAGGTGGGAACAGTACTCGGCAGCGCACTCGTCGCCTCGCTGCCATTCCTTGCTGTGACGTATGTTCCCGCTGCAGCGCTGCTGCTGCTGGCGTCGTTGCGACGGGACAACTGGCGCAGCGTGATGATTGGGGCAGCGGCGGGCGTCGCATTCAACCTAGTCTTCCTTGTAATGGTGGGCTCGGTGAAGGGCTTCATCGCCTTCCACCTGTACATGAATTCAACGCTGCTGTCGCAGTATGGAGGTGGACAAACCAGCTGGCAGTACATCGCGTCGGCGTTCTCCACTGCCACTTCCGACCTTGGCAACCTTACCCTGCTCACACTCATCGTCGTGTCACTGACAGCTGCAGCCACCAGGGTGGCGGGCTTTCCGTGGCGGCATGTACTTGTGGCATTGGCCCTGGGCTCGCTGCTGGTACGGGGTGGCGGTTTCCATGGCCTCAGCTACGCATATGCTGCGTTGGCGGTCCCCCTGCTGCTGGTCGCCAGCGCACCTGCCCAGGCGCCACGCAAGCGTAGTCTTCTGCTGGTGCTGTGCTGTGTCCTGCTGGCGCGCCTTGTCGTTGGCGGCCCCGGTGAAAAGCAGCTGATGAAGGAGCGCCGCATACCGGAGACCACCGAGTTCGCCGAGGTTGCCCGAGCCCTGACCGAGCCTGGAGACAAGGTACTGGCCTATTCGTTCCAGAACTTCCAGTACATCGCCTCGAACCGGCTTCCTGCTTCCGGCTACTACTTCTATTTGCCTTGGCAGCGCGACTACCTCGACAAGCCGATTCTGGATATCCGCATTGATCCCTGCAAGGACATCCAGACCGGCAAACCCAAGCTGATCATGCTGGACGAATGGAACGTTTGGGATCGCTACGCCTGGTCGACTTACGGTGGTTGCGTCATCGACATTGTCGCCCGCGAATATGTGCGCCTGCCAGGTACCCCCTACTATGCGCGTCGGGATCTCGCCGAGAATATCGGACTGGCCCCATCGGTTCCTGTCGAGCTGATCCCAAGCGCTCCGGTGCAGCCGGGTGATCGATTCGACCTGCCCGATCCCGCTCCTTCCAACAAGGGCGCGACGCTACGGGTCGGATTCATGCTCGGGACACACGCCCGCCGTAATGAGGGGATTGCCACCCTGACCACCACGGATGCGGCCGGCTCGAAGTCGACACTGGGAAATCTGCCGCTGGCGGATGTAAAGGACAACGCATTCGCCTACTTCACTGTTCCTGCCGGTATCAGTGGTGATCTGGCCATCGACATCCAGGAAGGCGGCGGGGTCAGCGTATGGGAGGCCCGCAGCAGCGATGGCGCCACACAGCCCTGCATTGCCATCCAGTTCGAGCATGGCCCCCCTAGCTTCACACCAGGTTGTCCGGTGGATGTTGGGTTGCTGCTCGGACCGACGCACCATTAACTCATTAATCCGCCCAAGCCGGCCAGATTTCTCTCTGGCCGGTTCTGCCGCCGCCTCGAGGTCTTCCATGCCGTAAGAAGGGCATTAACTGCTGGGTGCGAACATCAGTCATCCCAGATCCAGCATCGAACGACCGGTGGTCATCTGCGCGCTGCGAATCGAAGCAAACTCAACCGCGCCGAAGTACCCCACGATGCCATGCACGGTTTGGTTCTCCAGTGCGCAACGGAACACCAGGCGTTCGCACGCCATACCCATGCCCGCATCGGCGCTCCCTTTGAGGAAGCTCCGCCTCGTGTCCATCAGCCGGTACTGCAGCGATCAGCGTTGAGTGGAGATCATCCAGCGAGAACCAGATTCCTGCGGACAAGTTGTCCGGGCAGGCATGGAAGACCGCATGAAGCGTAACCATCACCCATTGCTAGCTGATGGCTTGCCGCGCTTCCTTGCTCGACAAATGCACATGTGCAGCGGGCAGTGGGTATCGACACGCTCGCGGCCGTCGACCACCTTACTTATCCACAATGCTAAGCAGCGCCATGCGATTAGACATGGGGCGGAATTCCCCCGATCGAGCGCGCCGCAGCACACGACTCCACCCTCGGTGCATACTTCTCTGGCAGCCTCCAACGAGCAGACGTGCAGGCTGCTGACGCGGCAGGTCAGCGCCGAAGTCCAAGCAGAGATCGATGAATCGGCGTCACCGGCTGATTGGCGATGTCGTAGCTGAGGAAGGCGAGCAGGAACTGCAGTCCGCTGACCACGGCGATCGAAGGGAGCACCACCGTTCCCACAGGCGCAGAAATACCTTCGCCTGCGGCTACAATCCAATGCCAGCCGCCGTAAAGTACGCCTCCGGCGAGCAGTGCCAGTGCGGCAACCAGTTCCAGCGAGGCGATGGTGAGATCGCGAAGGTAATAGCGATAGGCGATGCGCTTGCAGAAGTTGCGGGCATGCTTGAGCGCGAACTCGCCGAGTACCTGACTGATCTTCAGGTTGCTCACTTCATCGCCATAGCGCGCATCCATCGGGACATCCTGCACCACAGCCTGCATGGCATTGAGCCTGAACAGGAGATCCGTTTCAAAGAAGTAACGCGTGCTGATCGCCTCCATCGGCAACCGTTGTGCAACAGCGGCGTGAATGGCGGTGTAGCCGTTGGTTGGATCGAACAACCGCCAGTATCCACTGGACGCTTTGGCCAGGAAGGAAAGCCCCAGGTTGCCGACGCGCCTCAGCATCGGCATCCGGCTGATGTGTGAAAGATCCCAGAAGCGGTTTCCCTTGGTGTAGTCGGCCTCGCCGCTGAGGATCGGTGCCACGAACAGGGGCAGCAGTGCCGGGTCCATCTGGCCATCGCCATCGATCTTCACAATCACGTCCATGCCATCGGCGACGGCCTGCCGGTAGCCGGTCATGGTGGCGCCCCCCACCCCCTGGTTGACTTCGTGGTAGAGCACGCGCACCCGCGGGTCGGTATTGTTCGCCTCGATGTAACGCCCGGACTGTTCCGGGCACGCATCATCCACGCAATAGATGGCAGTGACTTCCGGGCCGATGGTGGCGATCACTTCCAGGATATGCCGGATGACCTTGTAGCTGGGAACCACGACTGCGATCGCCTGTGACCGAGCGTGCTGTGTGATGTCCGTCTGTCCGAGCATTGCCCTCTCCAATTCGTTGTTGTCCATCACCGCTTCACGGATCCAACCTGTAGAACACCAGCCCGTCCGGGCCCACGGCGACCGGCTCTTCGCTGGCGCCCAGTTGGCGGTAACCGGTCAGACAGTACTGCCCATCCATGACCCGCGCATCACTCTGTCCCGGCCAGCGGTGTGCCAGCAGATGGGTGACGCCCGCTCGACGGAGCATCGCACGGGTCTGCTCCGCCTGCGAACGGCAGAACATTGAACGCAGGTCCCTAGCGAAGTAGCCGTAGCCCGAACCCAGCCTGACGTTGAACAGGTAATCACGCTGGGCGAACGGCAGATAGGGAGTGACATACATCGACGGCAGCACCCAGTCCTCGCGTCCGTTAAGCACGATCGCATAGGCAGGCGCCAACACGACCGCGTCGTCTGGCAGTTGGCTCTCCGCGCGCCGGAACGCACGCACGTCCGCCTCGGTGATCGGGAACGTCCAGCCCTGATCGGCCGGGGTTACTCCCTTGATATCCACCAGGACGAAGGCTGCAACCAGCACCACCGCCACGCCACCCGCAAGCACGTTTATCGGCACGCGAACCCAGCGCCGCGCTGGGAACCCCGGGCAGCGCCACTGCAGCAGCGCATCTGCAGTCATCACCAGCGTCGCCAGCAGCAGGGACCAGTGCAGGAGCACCGCGTACATGCTCAGCAGGCCGATGTAGCGCTGCGTGTACGTGCTCAGCAGGCTGGCTTCAAGCGTTTCGTGCCCCAATGCAAGCGTGGTGATGTTCGACACGCGAAGTGCCACGGCCACGGCAATGATCAACGCGATCTGGGCAGCCAGCAGCAGCGAGAATGCGCGGCGGCGCCGGATCGCCTCAGGCGCGATCGTCAGCATGGCCACCCCAAGCACGGAGGTGATCGCAATCAGCAGGCGCGTCACCGGCAACAGCCGCTGCCCCATCAGCTGCTGTGACTCGGGCAGATACTGCATGCCGAAGCCGGGTTGGGGCCCATACCACAGCTCCCAGCGCAGCACCTGCATGATGTGCTCGAGGAACGCATCAGAGGTGCGGCTGAGTTCGGTCGGGATGGCCAGCATGTGCAGCCCCAGTGTCTGCTCCACGAACTGGCGTACCGGTGGCAGCGCTTCCGCTATCAGTTGCAGGTAGTAGGGATCGGTGACCAGCAACAGGCCGCCGAGCAAGCCGCCGCCGACCATGCCCAGCAGCGGAACGGCAATCTTGCCGCGCATCGCCCGGGCACGCCACCACAACGGGGCCATCAGCAGCAGCCAGGCCGGCAGACTGAAACTGAGAAAGGCAATCGCCAGCGATGGATTGAGCTTGGCCGCCATGGCGCCGGCCAGCGGCAGGCTCAGCCAGGCCAGCAACCACGAACGAAGCGAACGGGCAGGCTCGAGCCAGGCGAACATCGCGCACAGGACCGGCAACAACAGAGTCGAGAAGGCCGCCAGCCGCCCGGTGCTGTTGAGATCGTCCACCGGGTACAGGAACATCGTGCCGCGCATGATGGCGTAGCCCAGAACCACCGCGAGCAGGGCCGACCACATGCCCTGCGCAGGGTGGGACAGCGCCCGCGCCCGCATCCACAGGAAGATCACTTCCACGAACGCGAACACGGCCAGTGTCGCCTGCAGCACCGGCTGGATCTTCAGGAACGGGCCAATGTGCGCACCCAGCCCTGGCCAGGCCCACAGTGCTGCGAACAGGTGCAGCATTTTCGGGTACTTTTCCAGCCAATCTGTATGGCCTGCAGTCAGCTTCGGATAGCCCGCATTGAACAGATCGAGGGCGAATGCAATGTGCTGATGCGTATCCAGGCCCAAGGCACCGGCGCGCAGGGAATAGTGCGTCGCCGACTTGAGCAGCACCAGCGCAGCCAACAGAGCGAGAAGCAGCCATGCCGGGCCGCCGAGGCGGCGCGCCTGGCTTGCCTCCGGCGCGCACGGCTTCCGCCATATGACGGTGACGGAAGCTGCGACCACGGCCAGGCACATCAGGGAAAGACCAAGAGGCAGGCCCAATACCCGCCCCCAAACCCAGGTCAACGGTGCCAGCAGCAGCCAGAGCACCACCAAGCCTGTCTGGCCCAGCAACACGCGCACGAAGATCGCCGGCGACTGCAGCACTGCATCCAGCCGGAACATCCGGGCGACCAGCTCGCCGAGGCCCACCATGCCGGCAAAACCAACGGCAAGCAGCAGCAGGAACTGCGCCTGCGCACCACTGTGCACAAACGGCACGGCGAGCAGGGCCAGGATCACGACCGGCAACAGGTAGGCGCGCAGAGTCTGGCCGCGCACCGGCCACAGAGGGGCATCATTCACAATCAAGATTCCATCCTCAACCTCACGCCTCAAGGCGCACGACGCAAGGCGTCTATTACATCTTCGGCGATTCTGTCGAAGCTCCCCGCGCGCAGCAGCGGATGTTCCAGGCACGCAATCGAACCCGGCATCATCTGCCTCCGTTCGCATGCATCGACCTGGGCCATCAATGCCGTACAGATCGCCTCCGGAGTCATCGATTCCAGCGAGACGATGTTCTCTGTCGTCTCGTCCAGGCGTTTGTTGTCATAGCGATTGGTGACCACGCCCATTCCGAACGCGGCCATCTCCAGCGGTGGATAGCTGGGGTGTGGCGACACCATCAAGGACAGTCCCAAGGCCGAAGTGGACAAGAGCTCAGCGTAGGCATCGATGTTCAACTTGCCCAGTGCCTTCAGACTGAACGGTCCCAGGTCCAGGTCGGACTGCAGCTCACCGGGCGCGGCGACTTCCCACTGGGCTGCCCGTGCGTCCTTCCATCCCCACAGGCGCAATCCTTCACAGATCAACTCGAACGCATTTCGCGGCGTACCAGGGCGCGCATAGACCACGATGCGGCGATTACGCGCAGCCGGCGCATTGCGGACCTGTTGCAGGGCCGGCCGAAGGCCGTCATGCAGCACCGGCTCGAACACCGAGCGCTGCGCGTAGCGCAGATCGTGCTGTTCAAAGAAGTCGGCAAGCAGGCCCGTATTGAAAATTCCGATGTCACGATCGCAGCGGTAGGTACTCAAAGCCAATGCGTACTGGCTGGACCATGGATAGAACCCTGGCTCGAAATCCTGGATCAGGTAGACCATCGGGCGGTCAACGCCGCCATTGTTGCCCTGCCATTGCAACATCCGCTGGGCCGCGTATGCGGTCCACCATGCGGTTGCCACCCAGATGTCCTCGCCGGCCACCGGCAGGGTCTTCTGGTAGCGATCGCTGAACGGCACGATCTGCCGCATCGCCGTGGAGGTCTGGTCTGCAGGCACCAGTACGTGGTCGGAGAAGCGCGAAAGCGCTTCTTCATCCGGTGAACTGTCGACCAGGATGATCCGCGATGCAGGGAAGAACCGGCACAGCTCGCGGTAGATCAGCACAGCGGTATGGATGCCGCCGAAGTAATGTTGCTTGTTGATCGACGGCAGCACCAGGTTCAGCCGCCGCCCCTCCCAGGGGTCGTGCCGGGGGGTACAGGGAGTGATCTCGGCAACGTGGGTATTGGGCGTGGGCGCACCGGGAGCGCTTGCATCCAGGCGCGCGGCGACGCGCCGCAACAGGTTACCCAGGCGGCTCATTGCACGGCCCCGCGCAGACGGGGCGATGAAGCCATGTAGTCCAGGTTCGGGCTGAAGAACGGATCGCCCTCTTCGCGATACGGCGAGTACGCTTCGGCCGAGCGCACGAAGTCGCTCTCGGGGATTGCACGCGGATCACGCGTCTTGGACTCGTGATGGATCATCACCGCACGTGCGACGTAAACGGTGGCAAGGCCGCGTGCATGCGCACGCAGGCACAGCTCCACATCGCTGCCGCAGACAATGAAGGATTCATCGAACCCGCCCAGCGACTCGAACGTGTCACGTGCCACCACCATGCAGGCGCCCGTCACGGCCAGCACCTGGCGCTGCAGCACCGGGGAAACGAACAGGTTCTGGTTGTGCACCGGCGCTTCACCCTTGAATACATGGTCGGCCCAGCCGCCCATGCCGATCACCACGCCGGCGTGCTGGATGGTGCGATCGCCGTACAGCAGCAACGGGCCGCACACGCCCACGTCCGGCCGCAGCGCGTTCTCGGCAAGCCGTTGCAGCCACTGCCCATCGATGATCTCGGTGTCGTTGTTGAGGAACACCAGCACCTCGCCACGCGCTTGCCGCGCAGCCAGGTTGTTCAGTGCCGACCAGTTGAACGGCACATCGGCACGGATCACCCGGAAGCTCTCGCGGCGGGACATCGCCTCCAGCCACTGCAGGGTCTCGGCCTGGGTTGAACCGTTGTCGACGACGATGATCTCGAATGCACGGTAGTCGGTCTTGGCGTACAGCGATTCAACACAGGTCCGCAGCAGGTCCAGGCCATCGCGGGTGGGAATGATGATGCTGGCCAAGGGGCCCTTGTCCGCGTATGGGTAGCGCACGTCGTAGCAGAACAGCTGCTCGCCGTCGTCAACCTGCGCGCCGGGGTGGGTTGCCTGCACATGCTGCTGCAGCGCGCGACGACCGGCGTGATGCGCGTAGGGCTTGGAGCCGGCATTGGCCGCGGTGGAACCGGCGTGCGCGCGCCAGTGGTAGAGCACCTTGGGCACATGCGCGATGGTGGCGCCGGCGGCGGCACAGCGAAGCACCAGATCGTAGTCCTGCGAGCCATCGCAGTCGCTGCGCAGCCCCCCCAGCTGCGCCACCAGCGCAGCATCGAAGCTGACCAGGTGACCCAGGTACATCTGCGACAGGAACAGGTCCAGATTCCAGTCGGGCTTGAAGTACGGATGGCGGAGGCGGCCGTCTTCGCCCAGCACATCGTGGTCGGTGTACACGACCCCTGCCGAGGTGGCCACATGACAGGCAACCACCGCAGCCAGTGCATCCGGCTCCAGCAGGTCGTCATGGTCCAGGAAGGTGATCCAGCGCCCCTTGGCCAGTGCGACCGCAGCGTTGGTGGTGGCCGCAATGCCCTGCCGCTCACTTGAGCGCGAAACACGCAGGTTCGGCAACCGCCGCGCCAGTTCTTCCAGCACGCGTGCCACATGCGGTTGATCGGACGCATCGTCGTGGATGCACAGTTCCCAGTTCAGGTACGTCTGTGCTTCGACGCTGGCCACGGCCTCGCGCAGGAACACTTCCGGCGTGTTGCAGACAGGCATCACGATGCTGATCAGGCCAGCGTCCGCCGGAATTGCGGCCGGCGCCTGCTGGCGCAGCCATTCGGCGTAGACGTCCGGCGGCGTGGTCGCTGCTGCCGTGTGCGATCCATTGGCATAGGCCAGAATCGCCCGGGCCAGATGCTTCGGCCCCTTGCGTGCGGCGCGGGCCAAGGCAGAGAGGATGGTGCCGAAAGAGACACCCTGCCCCTGTGCGCGACGAATGCTCCAGTAGATTCCGCGAAGCAGATTACCCATCTTGGACATCAGGCATTACCTCGTTGATTCAGTACGGTCACTTCCCGCTTGCCCCATCGCTTCAAGACACGCCCCAACCCACCAGCGCGCCAATGACCAGGCCGCCCAGCGTCAACCCCACCATTGCGGCTTGCCACTTGCGGCGCGAGCGCTGGTAGTCCGCCGCGCGCTGCTGCAGGCGCTGCTCGAGCTCGCGCTCCACATCCAGTGCCTGCAAGCGGGCGGCCTCCGCGGCCTCCGCGGCCTCCACCAGTTCAGCCATGCGTGCCTGGGCGCTCTGCAACTGCTGCAGCTCATCGGCCACACGCGCCTTCAGCTCCTGCTCGCGCTGCTGCCAATCCAGCTCGGCCTGCTGCCACTGGTCGCGCCTTCGCAGCCACCCGGCATCGGCCTCGTCCTTGGCCTGCTGCAGCTGCTGCGCATAGGCGGCGGTGGCGCCCCACTCGCGCTTGGCCACGGCAAGATCGGCGATGTAGGCGTCCAGCAGCCGCGCCGTGGATTTCCATTCCTTCTCGGAGTTGGCGGTACGCACCGCCAGCTCACGCAGGCCGCCGGCGAGACCGCTCAGCAGCGCAGTCGCCTCCGCATCGAGATCGGCACGGAACGGCGGGTTGGCCTGCAGGCGCGCCGCGTCGCTGGGCAGGCGCACCGCCACGCAGTACTCGCGATAGGGCTGGTCGCTGTGATCGCCGGCGAACACCCGGCTGTTGTAGAGACGGTCGGCGGCGCTGACCAGCGGCTCCAGCTCGGGGAACTTCACCTTGATGAAATGCGCACCCATCAGGCTGGACCACAATGCGGCATTGCCCTGCCCGAAACGCAGCACCGTCATGCCGGCGCTTTCAAACGCGGCCACGATCTCGGCGGTGTCCACCAGGCCGAATTCCTTGTGCTCCTGCAGCCAGACATAGTCCTCGCCGAACAGCTCATGCCAGCGCCCATTCGCATCGACTTCAGCGTCACGCACCCACGGCTGATCCGGCGGGAAGCCGACGATGACCGCACGGCTGGCGACACGCGCCATTTCGGCCGCGGCCTTGGCACGCAGGGGCGCGGGAATATGCTCGAGCACATCCAGCGAGACCACCGCGTCGAAGCCCTGCTCGGGGAACGGCAGCGCGGTGGCGTCAGCCACCACGAAGTCCTTCTCGTCCCCTTCGGCATGCAGGTCGGTGTACAGGAACGTTGCCTGTGGCAGGAACTGCCCGAGCAGACGCTGACGGTTGGCCCCTACTTCCAGCACCCGCGGCGCGGGCAGATCCAGCGCCTGCAGCAGATGCGTCGCCGCAGCGTAGCGCTGGTAATGGTCAAAGGGAATTTCAAGCAGCGTCGGGGTCATGGACCTTCCACTCATGCGGGATATAGACCACGCCCTCACTGAAGTAGGGCGCAGCCACGGTGAAGACACTGGCTTCGGACAGATAATCCAGGCAGACCAGGCCCTTGTCGGTGAACAGTCCCACATCAACGCGGTAGCTGCCGGTCAGCAGGGTCATCGACGGGATGCAGTAGCTGACGCGGTGCGAGCCGCGGGAGGTGGGAATCACCACCCGCTCAAGATAGGTGTTGGGGCCAAAGATATGCAGGCCGTCCATGCCCTTGATCGCTACGCCGAGCAGCAGGCCATCGACCACCTCATCGCCGACGGTATAACTGATGTCCACCGTCAGCGGCTCGAACGGGGCCAGCATGTCGGTGCTCAGTGCAACCGTTTCAAGATGCGCGGGGATGCTGCCCGGGGCGGGTGCCTGGCGCACTTCGGCATCCTGCGCCACGGCCAGGTCCTTGCCCAGTTCGTAGTCGCGGAAACGGTCGGCCACGAAGCTGGCTTCACCGTGCAGCTTGACCTTGCCACCTTCCAGCCACAGCGCGGTCTGGCAGAAGCGCTTGACCTGCTCCAGCGAATGCGACACGAACAGGATGGTGGCGCCGCGTGCACGGATCTGTTCGATGCGCGCAAGGCATTTCATCTGGAAGCGGATGTCACCCACCGACAGTGCTTCGTCGATGATCAGCACATCCGGTTCGGTGTGGATGGCCACCGAGAACGCCAGGCGCACGTACATGCCGCTGGAATAGGTCTTGACCGGCCGGTCGAAGAAATCGCCGATATCGGCGAAGTCGATGATCGACTGCAGCTTGTCGTCCACTTCCTTGCGGCTCAGGCCCAGCAACGAGGCGCTCAGGTACACGTTGTCGCGGCCGGAGAAATCCGGATTGAAACCGGCCCCCAGTTCTAGCAGCGCGGCAAAGCGCCCGCGGATGCTGACCGAGCCGGAGGTCGGGCGCACCGTGCCGCACAGGATCTGCAGCAGGGTCGACTTGCCGGCGCCGTTACGGCCTATGATGCCGACGGTCTCGCCCTTCGGCACGACCAGGTTGATGCCGTCCAACGCGCGGAAGGTGCGGCTGGCCCGGTCGCCGGAAGGCTTGAGCAGCGACAGCAGGCGGTCGCGCGGGTTGGCGTAGACCGGATAGTCCTTGGTCACGCCCAGCACTTCGATGGCCGCGTCAGCTGAGGCCTGCAACGTGGTGGTCTGGGGGTTGTTCATAGGACGTCCGAGAAGCCGCGCGAGAGGCGACGGAAGAGCGCGAAGGCCAGCATCGCCGCCACTACCGAAAGCAGGAAGTGGGGCAGCAGCGCGGCCAGATCAGGCGCCGAATTCTGCACCGTCACCGCGCGCAGCTGTTCGATGGGCGTGACCAGCGGGTTGAAAAGCACCAGGCCCCGCGCCGCCTCGGGCATTGCATGCGCCGGGAAGAAGATCGGGCTGAGGAACAGCAGCACGCTGCTGAGGATGCCGACGAACTGGCCGATGTCGCGCAGATAGACCCCCAGCGCCGACAGCGACCATGCAATCGCAAGCAGCATGGGGGTCATTTCCAGCAGGATCAGCGGCGAGGCCAGCGCCCATGCCGACGGCAGCCCCGACTGCCAGGTCTGCGCGACCAGCAGGATGGTCAGGCCGATGCCGGCGGTGGTCAGCGCTGCGGCCACCTTTACCATCGACAGGACCGGCAACGGGAATACCACCTTCTTCACGAAGTTGGGCTGCCCGGCGATGATACCCGGTGCGGTGATCAGCACTTCCGACAGCAGCGTAAACGGTACCAGGCCTGCAAACAGCATCAGGGCGAAGTCGCCGGTGGATTCGGCCCCCGCCCATCGCGCCTTGAACACGCCACTGAACACCAGCGTGTACACGCATAGCATCAGCAAAGGTTGCAGCACCAGCCACAGAACACCCAACGTGGTGGTGCGGTACCGTGCTGCCAACTCACGCCCCAGCAGCTGGCGGAACAGGAACAGGAGATTGGCGTGCTTCTGCATGAATCAGCGGTTCCCTGCCAATGCCCGCTCCAGATCCACCTGCAGATCCCCCAACTCCTCAACACCCACGCTCAGCCGCACCAGCGCATCGCTGATGCCCAGCTGCTCCCGGCGTGCGACCGGGATCGAGGCATGCGTCATCACCGCCGGGTGGTTGACCAGGCTTTCCACACCGCCCAGCGACTCGGCCAGGGTGAACAGCTCGGTCTTCTCGCAGAAGCGCTTGGCCGCCTCGAACCCACCCTTGAGTACGATCGAGACGATGCCGCCGTAGCTGGCCATCTGCTTGCCGGCCAGCTCATGCTGCGGGTGCGAGGCCAGGCCGGGGTAGATCACCTTCTCCACCGCCGGGTGCTTTTCCAGCCACTGGGCCAGGGCCAGCGCGTTGGCGCAATGTGCCTTCATGCGCAGCGGCAGGGTCTTCAGGCCGCGCAGGGCCAGGAAGCTGTCAAACGGGCCCTGCACGCCACCCACCGAGTTTTGCAGGAACGCCATCTGCTCGGCCAGTTCGGCGTTGTCACCAACCACCACCATGCCGCCGACCATGTCCGAGTGACCGTTGAGGTACTTGGTGGCCGAATGCAGGACCAGGTCCGCGCCCAGTTCCAGCGGGCGCTGCAGCATCGGCGAGGCGAAGGTGTTGTCGACCACCACGATCAGGCCATGGCGCTTGGCGATGGCAGCGACCGCGGCGATGTCCACGATCTTCAGCATCGGGTTGGTCGGGGTCTCGATCCACACCATCTTCGTCTTCGGCGTGATCGAGGCTTCGAACGCCGCCAGATCGGTCAGGTCGACGAAACTGAAATCCAGCCCGGCGGTGCGGCGACGCACGCGCTCGAACAGGCGGAAGCTGCCGCCGTAGATATCGTCCATCGCCACCACGTGGCTGCCGGCGTCCAGCAGCTCGATCACCGTCGAGCTGGCCGCCATGCCCGAAGCGAACGCAAAGCCACGGGTACCGCCTTCCAGCGACGCCACGCAACGCTCATAGGCGAAACGGGTCGGGTTGTGCGTGCGCGAGTACTCGAAGCCCTGGTGCTCGCCCGGGCTGGACTGGGCATAGGTCGAGGTGGCGTAGATCGGCGGCATCACCGCACCGGTACTGGGGTCGGGCGACTGGCCACCGTGGATGGCCAGCGTGGCCAGGGCCAGCGCACGGTCGGGCGAAGAGGAGTTGGACATGTCGTTTCCTGAATGGCGCCGACGTGCGGCGCCGTCAAAGGATCGGGAGTCTATCAGCGCAGCCTTAACGAGCTTTGACGCGAATAAACCGGAATTCAGCGGTAAACTGCCGTGATCGGCGGCTTACTGCACGCGACGGCGCAGGTAGTTCAGCAGGTCGATACGGGTGATCAGGCCCAGGAAAGCATCGCCGTCCATCACGATCGCCACCTGGCCGCGGTCGAACACCGGCAGCAGGGCCTCGATCGGCGACTTCACGTCCAGCCGGTCCAGCTTGCTGACCATCGCCGTGGCAACCGTGTCGCGGAAGCGCGCTTCGTCGCCATAGACATGCAGCAGGACGTCGCTTTCATCGACGATGCCGACCAGCTGGTCACCGTCCATCACCGGCAGCTGCGACACGTCATACAGCTTCATGCGCTGGTAGGCGGTGGTCAGCAGGTCGTTCGGGCCAATAACGACAGTGTCGCGCTGGCCGTACGGACGCAGGATCAGGTCGCGCAGGTCGCCGTGCTGCGGGCGCTGCAGGAAGCCGTTGTCCAGCATCCAGTAGTCGTTGTACATCTTCGACAGGTACTTGTTGCCGGTATCGCAGACCAGTACGAGCACCTTCTTCGGCGTGGTCTGCTCCTTGCAGTACTTCAGCGCTGCGGCCAGCAGGGTGCCGGTGGACGAACCGCCGAGGATGCCTTCCTTGCCCAGCAGCTCGCGCGCGGTGTGGAAGCTCTCGGCGTCGCTGATTGCATAGGCTTTCTTGACACGGCTGAAATCGGAGATCGACGGCAGGAAGTCCTCGCCGATGCCCTCCACCAGCCAGCTGCCCGACTTGTCGTTGAGCACGCCGTCGTTGATGTATTCGGCCAGGATCGAGCCGACCGGATCGGCCAGCACCAGCTCGGTCTTGGGCGACAGCTTGGCGAACGCGCGCGACAGGCCGGTCATGGTGCCGGAGCTGCCGCAGCCGAACACGATGGCGTCGAGGTCACCCCCCATCTGCTCCAGGATCTCCGGGCCGGTACCGAATTCGTGCGCTGCCGGATTGTCCGGGTTGCCGAACTGGTTGATGAAGTAGGCGCCCGGGGTCTGCTCGGCGATGGTCTTGGCCAGGTCCTGGTAGTACTCCGGATGGCCCTTGGCCACGTCCGAGCGGGTCAGGCGGACTTCGGCGCCCATCGCCTTCAGGTTGAAGATCTTCTCGCGGCTCATCTTGTCGGGAACGACGAGGATCAGCTTGTAGCCCTTCTGCTGTGCCACCAGCGCCAGGCCCAGGCCGGTGTTGCCGGCGGTACCTTCAACCAGGGTCGCGCCCGGCTTCAGGTCGCCACGCTGCTCCGCCGCCTCGATCATCGACAGGCCGATGCGATCCTTGATCGATCCGCCCGGGTTGGCGCTCTCCAGCTTCAGGTAGAGCTCGCAGACGCCGGTGTCCAGGCGCTGGGCCTTGACGATCGGGGTCTGGCCGATGAGTTCGAGGACGGAAGAATGAATGGGCATTCGGAGGACTTTCGATTCGCGCCGCGCAGGGCCGGACCGATGATTATCCGTCGGATGGCGATGAATGTCAGGTCGTTGCGCCGCGGGGCCGGAAGCCCGCAAAAAAGGGATGCGGACGGCCCCGGATCGACGAGGAGACCGGTGCCGCCCGCATCGGTGAGTTGTGCCTGAAGGCCAAGGCACCACCGCCTGTGGTGCCTTGGCGCGGCCGCCTCATCGGCGCGGCCGCGATGCCAGGGCAGGAGCCCCCGGCAGGGCCATCGATGGCCGGGTCACGCCGTTCCGGGCGCGACGATGTGCGTCAAAGCGTGGGGGACGTCGTTGGGAGCGGTGTTTCGTACATTCGCAGAAGACGTTGCTTGGCCAGCAGCTTCTCGCGCTTCATGCGACCCAGGGTGACATCATCGATCGGGAGTACACCCAACTCCGCGTCCATGCACTTCTTGTTCAACTTGCGGTGCTGGTCATGGAGTGCCCTGAACTCCGGATCACGCGCGCGACGTGCGTCGATCTCGCTCTGGGGCTGATCTTCAAACATGATGGACCTCCTTCGACAGATACACGAACGCCCCGGCCGAAAGGCACGGGGCGTTGTTCATGGAGGAGCGCCGGTCGATGGCCACCTGGACGCCTGCAACGACCTGCGGCACTGGCCTGCGCACGTCGATCTGCTGCGGTTCGCGCCCTGCTTGCATCGGCCCGGCCCTCCCATCGTCCGGTCCGCGGCATTGCGTCCCGGACGATTGACCCTACGCCTGCTCAAGGCGGGGTACAAGACCCCTGCGTCAAAAAGACCGAACCCCGCCGGGCGGGGTTCAGGCTGAATGCTCATCACAACGAAAAACAAACAATATCAATGCATTACGGGGCAATGATGACCTCGGCCGAGCGCGCCCGGGTGGACGCAGCCTTCTTGCCGCTGACCTGGATGCGGTTGCTGGCGACACCACCCGCGACCAGGGCGTCGCGCAGCGCTTCGGCACGCTTCTGGCCCACGCCGTTGGCACTGTCGTAGGCCTCGATGCGCAGGCGGCCCTTCTTGCCGATGTTCAGGTACTCGGCCAGGGCCTTGGCCTGATTGCGGGCCCCACTGGACAGGCTTGACGCGCCGACGGCGAATGCGTCACCAGCGAAGGTGAAAACTTCGCCACGGCCATCGAACTTCGAGCCCGGCAGTTTCTGCCCGGACACCAGTTCGGCTTCCTCGCGGGCCAGCTTGGCGGCGTTCTGCTGTGCGGCGCTCAGACGCTGCTGCTGCTTGCCGGCCACGCTGGTCAGGGCGTTCTCGGCGTCCTGGCGGGCCAGGGTCTCGGCTTCGGCGGCCTGGCGCAACCGTTCGGCCTCCTCGGCCTGCATCTGCGCCTGCATGCGCAGCTGCTCGGCTTCCTGGCGGGCACGGGCCGCATCGCGGCGGCTGGCCTCGATCAGCAGGTCGCTGCGGGTCCGATCCAGGCGGTCCACCTCGCGCGCGGCCAGTGCGGTGCGCACGGCGGTCTCGGCGATCTCGACCCGGCGCTCGGCCAGGTAGGTGGCCAGCTCCTGATCGCGGCGCTTGGCCTTGTCCAGGGTGGCGATGGCCTGCTGGGCCTGCATGCGCTCGAAGGCGCCCAGCTCAGCGGTATCCGGGTTGGCCTGGATGGCCATCAGGCGCTGGCTCAGCTGCGCCACCATCGGGTTGTCGGCGGCCATGGCCAGGGTCGGCAGCGCCAGCAGCGCGGCCAGGGTTGCGGCGGTCATCGGCTTCACCGGCGGTCCTCCCCGGTCGACAGCTGGCGTTGCAGCTGGTTGACCTCGTTGCGGCGCAGCTGCAGCTGCGCGCTGACGGTGGCTTCCTCGCTGCGGACGCGGGCCAGGTCGGCATCGGCGGCGGCGCGCAGGGCCATTGCCGGCGCATTCTTGCGCTCGCGGCGGTCGCCTGCGGCGCGCTGGGCCTGCTCCAGCCCCTGCCGGGCCAGCCCGATCAGGTCCGGGGCGTACTGGTCGGCATCGGCCTGGGTGGCCTTGTCGACCGCCTGCCGGGCCTGCGCCAGTTCCAGGGCGGCGTCCTGCGCCCAGGCGGGGGCAGACAGTGCGAATGCAAACGCCATCACATACAGGCCATGGCGCATTCGTGCGAAGCTAAGTCGTTTCATTGGGGAGGCCGTACCGGTTGTCGGTTCACGGCCATTGTCGTCAAGCCGACACCGTGCTGGCAACGGGCGTCGGCCGTTTCGTTGGGGAAAATTCGCAATGGATATCGGCTACTTCCTGAAGCTGATGACCGAAAAGAACGCTTCGGACATGTTTTTGACCACCGGGGCACCGGTCTACATCAAGATCGAGGGGAAGCTCTATCCGCTGGGCAACACCGGCCTGCCGCCGGGCATGGTGAAGAAGATTGCCTACTCGCTGATGGACGAGGGCCAGGTGCCGCAGTTCGAGCGCGAACTCGAGCTCAACATGGCCATCGCCCTGCCCGACGCCGGGCGCTTCCGCGTCAACGTGTTCAAGCAGCGGGGCGAGGTCGGCATGGTCATCCGCGCCATCCGCAGCCGCATCCCGAGCATCGAGGAGCTGAACCTTCCGCAGGTGCTGAAGGACGTCATCATGACCCCGCGCGGGCTGGTGCTGGTGGTGGGGTCCACCGGCTCCGGCAAGTCCACCTCGCTGGCGTCGATGATCGACCACCGCAACAGCACCACCACCGGTCACATCCTCACCATCGAGGACCCGATCGAGTACCTGCACAAGCACAAGATGTCGATCGTCAACCAGCGCGAGGTCGGCCTGGACACCCATGCCTTCCACAACGCGCTGAAGAACGCGATGCGTGAAGCGCCGGACGTGATCCTGATCGGCGAGATCCTGGATGCGGAAACGATGGAGGCGGCGATCGCCTTCGCCGAGACCGGCCACCTGTGCCTGGCCACCCTGCACTCCAACAACGCCGACCAGACCATCGAGCGCATCCTCAACTTCTTCCCGGAAAGCGCGCACAAGAACGTGCTGATGAACCTGGCGCTGAACCTGCGCGCGGTGATCAGCCAGCGCCTGGTGAAGAACAAGGAGGGCCGACGCCTGCCGGCCACCGAGGTGCTGATCAACACGCCGATGATCCGCGACCTGCTGCGCCGCGGCCAGGTGCACGAAATCAAGGCGGCGATGGAAGCCTCGCTGGAGGAAGGCATGGAGAGCTTCGACCAGTGCCTGTTCCGGTTGGCCAAGGCTGGCACCATCGAGCAGGAGGAGGCCCTGCGCGCGGCCGACTCGCGCGATGGCCTGGCCCTGAAGTTCCGCCTGTCCGAGGGCAGCAGCGGCGAGCATGACCCGTACGCCGATTTCTCGGCGGGCGCGCCCAGCATCACCCACGGGTTCTGATCCGCGCAGCTCTTTCGACACCGGTAGCGCCGGGCCATGCCCGGCGCAAGCCTGAAGGATTCAGGGCCGGTCTCATCCATTGAGACCGCTCATCCGTAGGTTTCCGCAATGGAAACCATCCGCAAGCTTGCCATCCTGGCTGACGCCGCCAAATACGATGCCTCCTGCGCCTCCAGCGGCTCGGGCAAGCGCGACTCACGCGCCAGCGGCGGTATCGGCAGCACCGAGGGCATGGGCATCTGCCACAGCTATACACCGGATGGCCGCTGCGTTTCGCTGCTGAAAATCCTGCTGACCAATTTCTGCGTCTACGACTGCGCCTACTGCGTGAACCGGGTCTCCAGCAACGTGCCCCGTGCACGTTTCAGCGTGGATGAGGTGGTCACGCTCACCCTGGACTTCTACAAGCGCAACTACATCGAGGGCCTGTTCCTGTCCAGCGGCATCATCCGCAATGCGGACTACACCATGGAACAGATGGTGGAAGTAGCCCGGCAACTGCGCGAAGAACACCGCTACGCCGGCTACATCCACCTCAAGACCATTCCCGAGGCCTCGCCGGAACTGCTGGCCAGTGCCGGGCGCTATGCCGACCGCCTGTCCATCAACGTGGAACTGCCGACCGAAGCCGGCCTGAGCGCCTTGGCGCCGGAGAAGACGGTTCATTCCATCCGTGGCGCGATGGGCGAACTGCGTTGGCGCATCGAGGAAGCCAAGGAGGCGCGCAAGGCCCCCGCAGCGGTGGCGCCGACGGCCAGCCGCAGCGCACGCCCGCGCCCTCCCCGTTTCGCCCCGGCCGGGCAGAGCACGCAGATGATCGTCGGCGCGGACGGGGCCAACGACCAGCAGATCCTGGCCAGCGCCGACAGCCTGTACGGCAGTTACCGCATGCGCCGGGTGTACTACTCCGCCTTCAGCCCGATTCCGGATGCCAGCCGGCAGCTGCCGCTGCAGCCGCCGCCCCTGCAGCGCGAGCACCGCCTGTACCAGGCCGACTGGCTGCTGCGCTTCTACGGCTACGGCGTGGATGAGATTACCGATACCACCCAGGACGGCATGCTCGACCTGGATATCGACCCGAAGATGGCCTGGGCGATCCGCCACCCCGAGCGCTTTCCGGTCGATCTGAACCGGGCACCGAAGGAAATGCTGCTGCGCGTGCCCGGCCTGGGCGTGCGCAACGTCAAGCGCGTGCTGATGGCGCGCCGTCACGGGCGGCTGCGCGTGGCCGACATCGCGCGCCTGAAGGCACCGATGAGCAAGCTGCTGCCGTTCGTGCTGCTGGCCGACCATCACCCGCGCAAAGCGCTGGACGATCCGGCGGCGCTGCGCGCGCAGCTGGCCCCGCCGCCGCGCCAGGGTTCGCTGTTCGATGCCCCGCCCGCAGCCTGACGCGCAGCGCTGGTCGCTGCGGGTGGATCCGCCGTGGTCGCTGGACGCCTGGCGCAGCGGTGCGCGCGAAGCCCTGCTGCGCGGCGTCGCGCCGGAGCAGCTGGACTGGCTCGAGGGTAGCGACGCATCACTGCTGGACGCGCCAGCGGTCACCTCGGCGCCCGCACAGGCCGATGCTGGCGCACCGACGGTACCGCGCGACTTCCTGGAGCTGGCGGCCACCTGCCTGTGCCATCGCGACGGACAGCGCATGGCCCTCCTGTACCGGTTGCTGTGGCGCCTCACCCATGACGAACGCTCGGTGCTGTCAAACCCCGCCGATGCCGACGTACTGCGGGCGTTGGCCATGGCACAGGCGGTCCGCCGTGACACGCACAAGATGAAGGCATTCGTGCGCTTCCGCGAGGTGCCTGGCCAGCCTGATGCGTTCATCGCCTGGTTCGAGCCACAGCACCACATCGTCGACCGGGTCGCGCCCTTCTTCGCGCGCCGCTTCACCGGCATGCGCTGGGCCATCCTCACGCCTTCGCGCAGCGTCGCCTGGGATGGGCAGGCGCTTGCCTTCGGCCCCGGTGCACGGCGTGAGGATGCCCCGCCCGAGGATGCACGCGAGTCGCTGTGGCAGACCTACTACGCCAGCATCTTCAATCCGGCCCGGCTCAACACGCGGATGATGATGCAGGAAATGCCGGCCAAGTACTGGCGCCATCTGCCTGAAGCACAGTTGCTGCCACGCCTGGTGCGCGATGCGGCCGACCGCGTGCAGGAGATGCATGACCGGCCGGCGCAGGCGCCGCGACGCAGGATTCGCCCACGTGCGAACGCTGCGGCGCCGGCAACCGATGCCAGCAGTCTGGACAATCTGCGCGGACAGGCCAGCGCCTGCCGCCAGTGCCCGTTGTGGGAGCAGGCCACGCAGACCGTGTTCGGCCAGGGGCCGGCAGGGGCCGAGGTGATGCTGGTCGGAGAACAACCCGGCGACACCGAGGATCTGCGCGGGCAGCCGTTCGCAGGACCCGCCGGCCAGGTGCTGGACCGCGCACTGGCGGAGCTGGGAATCGATCGCGCCCAGCTGTACCTCACCAACGCGGTGAAGCACTTCCACCATGAGCGGCGCGGCAAGGTGCGGCTGCACAAGCGACCGGAAAGCCGTCACATCCAGGCCTGCCGGCCCTGGCTGATGGGTGAGATCGCGCGCGTGCGGCCGCAGGTGATTGTGTGCCTGGGCGCGACAGCGGCAGCCTCTGTATTCGGTCGTGACTTCGACCTCTCACGCGACCGCGGACGCTGGCACACCCTCGAAGATGGCACGCGCGGCTACGCCACTGTGCACCCGGCGTGGGTGCTGCGACAGACCGACGATGCCCGCCGCGAGGAGGCCTACCGGTTGTTCCGCGATGACCTGGCCCGATTGCAACAGAAAGGGGACGGAGGGGATTAAGTCGTAAATGCACTTACGACGTGATCCGTTCCGCCCCCTCTGCTTTCAGGCGGCGTCGGGCTGGTTTTCCGGGCGTGCGCGGTCGAAGGCGTCCAGCGCCTGGCAGGCCGCTTCGATGCGGCGCAGGGTCGGGTACGGTGCCAGGTCCAGGCCGAAACGGTGGGCGTTGTACAGCTGCGGCAACAGGGAGATGTCGGCCAGGCCAGGGCGGTCGCCGTGGCAGAAGGTGCCGGTGTCGCGGCTGTTGGCCAGCATCGCTTCCATCGCGTCAAAGCCTTCGGCGATCCAGTGCAGGGTCCACTGCGTGCGGGTGTCGGCAGGCAGCTGCAGGTCGCGTTCCAGGTACTGCATCACCCGCAGGTTGTTGATCGGATGGATATCGCAGGCCACAAGCTGCGCCAGCGCCCGCACCCGTGCGCGGCCCGCAGCATCGGCAGGCAGCAGCGGCACCTGTGGGAAGCGCTCTTCCAGGTACTCGAGGATCGCCAGCGACTGGGTCAGCGTGTGCCCCTCATGCAGCAGGGTCGGCACCAGCTGCTGCGGATTGAGCGCGCGATAAGCCTCATGGTGCTGCTCGCCACCGTCGCGCACCAGATGCACCGGCCGCGCCTCCCAGGCCAGGCCCTTCAGCTCCAGGCCGATGCGCACGCGGTAGGCGGCGCTGGATCGCCAGTAGGTGTACAGCACGATGCCGTCGTCGACCGGAATCTCCATCGCCGCCTCCATGCTCAGGGCTTGGCCGCCTGTTCGATGCGCTGCTCGATCGCACCGAAGATGCTGTTGCCGGCAGCGTCGAGCATCTCGATCCGGACCACGTCGCCGAAGGACATGAACGGCGTGCTCGGCTTGCCGTCACGCAGGGTCTCGACCACGCGCTGCTCGGCGAAGCACGAGGCACCCTTGCTGGTGTCTTCGTTGGCGATGGTGCCCGAGCCGACGATGGTGCCGGCACCCAGCGGGCGGGTCTTGGCCGCATGCGCGACCAGCTGGGCGAAGTTGAACTGCATGTCCACGCCCGCCTCCGGCGCACCGAACCACTGGCCGTTGATGTGGGTCAGCAGCGGCAGGTGCACCTTGCTGTCCTGCCACGCAGCACCCAGCTCATCGGGGGTGACGAACACCGGCGACAGCGCCGAACGCGGCTTGGACTGCAGGAAGCCGAAGCCCTTGGCCAGCTCGCCCGGGATCAGGTTGCGCAGCGAGACATCGTTGACCAGGCCGACCAGCTGGATGTGGCTGGCGGCCTGTTCCGGGGTGGCCGCCATCGGCACGTCGTCGGTGATCACCACGATCTCCGCTTCCAGGTCGATGCCGTAGTCCTCGCTGACCACCTTGACCGCATCGCGCGGGCCGTAGAAGCCCGCACTGGTGGCCTGGTACATCAGCGGGTCGGTGTAGAAGCTCTCGGGCACCTCGGCACCGCGGGCGCGGCGCACGCGCTCGACGTGCGGCAGGTAGGCGCTGCCATCGACGAACTCATAGGCACGCGGCATCGGTGCGGCCAGCGCCTGCGGATCGAGGTCGAACACGCCATCGGCGTCGCCAGCGTTGAGCGATTCGTACAAGGCGTTCAGGCGCGGCGCGATGTGGCTCCAGTCCTCCAGGGCCTGCTGCAGGGTGGCGGCAATGCCGGTGGCGCGCACGCCGTGGCGCAGGTCACGCGAGACGACGATAAGGGTGCCGTCGCGGCCGCCTTCCTTCAAGGAACCAAGCTTCATGGTGGGTGTCCGGAGTCGTGGGCAAACAAGTTTCAAGTGTAATCAAATCTGCGACGACGCCAAGCTGCAGCGCGGCATCGGCCCACCCTACCGTAGTGGGGGCTTCGGCAGGGCTTGCAGCCCTGCACCTGCTCAATGCAACGGCAACGGCAACGGCAACGGCAACAGCTGGCTTTCCGTGGGTTGCCGGGGCGGTGTCGGATTGCGGGGACGCCGCAAGTACGTCCCTGTAGGCTTGGCCGCGGCATCCATGCCGCGGACACCCCGCAATCCGACACCGCCCGCCCTCGACACATTCCGGCGACTGCTGGTGGATGTCGACCTTGGTCGACACATTGGTCAGATATCGAATGGAATTCCGGGGGACAGATCCGTTTCCCAAAGGAAAGCGGATCTGACACCAAGAGACGTCCCAGCAGCTCGCGGGAAACTGTCGAAGGCGGGGTGGGCCCGGTGGCGGGAGTGTCCGCGGCATGGATGCCGCGGCCAAGCCCCCATGGACGGGTTTACGGCGTCTCCCGCCACCGGACCCACCCCGCCATCCCTCAGGAAACCCGCTTTTGACGTTGACGTCGCTTTGGCCTCTGCGGGTACAGGGCGCAGCCCTGCAGCGAGCCCCTTACCTGAACAGGCCTTTTTGCGCGAGGTCTCAGCCATCGGTTAGACTAGGCAGGTCTGCAGCGGCCGTCCGTTTCCCTCCGGGACCGCCGGCGACCAGGGTCCGCCCTCTTCGCCCGCCCCCACTCCGACGCCGTTCGTCACGCATTCCAGCCGGCGCTTCGTGCCGGCTGCACCCAACTTCTCGCAGCGCGGTTCACGGGAACGCTCCGAGTCAGCCGATCACTTTGATCTGCCCCCGTCTGTCCATTTGGACAGGCGTTTCTTGTACTTGGAGCAATCTCAATGTCTTTTGAATCGCTGGGCCTGGCGCCCTTCCTGCTGCGTGCGCTTGCCGAGCAGGGCTACGAAAACCCGACCCCGATCCAGCAGCAGGCGATCCCGCTGGCGCTGGCCGGTCGCGACCTGCTGGCCGGCGCACAGACCGGTACCGGCAAAACTGCCGCGTTCGGCCTGCCGTTGCTGCAGCACCTGGGCACCGCCTCGCAGGAAGTGCGTGCCGGCCCGCGCAAGCCGCGTGCGCTGATCCTGGCCCCGACCCGCGAACTGGCCACCCAGGTGCATGACAGCCTGCGCGGCTACAGCAAGTACCTGCGTATCCCCAGCGCCTGCATCTACGGCGGTGTCGGCATGGGCAACCAGCTGGACATCCTGCGCCGTGGCGTGGACCTGCTGGTGGCCTGCCCGGGCCGCCTGATCGACCACCTGGAGCGTCGCAGCGTCGACCTGTCCGGCATTGAACTGCTGGTGCTGGACGAAGCCGACCGCATGCTCGACATGGGCTTCCTGCCGTCGATCAAGCGCATCCTGGCCAAGCTGCCGAAGCAGAACCGCCAGACCCTGCTGTTCTCGGCCACCTTCGAGGACAACATCCGCCAGCTGGCGCTGGAGTTCATGCGCAACCCGGAACAGATCCAGGTGACGCCGAAGAACACCGTGGCCGAAACCATCACCCACCGCGTGCACCCGGTCGATGCCGGCCGCAAGCGCGACCTGCTGCTGCACCTGCTGGCGCAGGACAGCCGCGAGCAGACCCTGGTGTTCGCCCGTACCAAGCACGGCAGCGACAAGCTGGCCACGTTCCTGGAAAAGTCGGGCATCAAGACCGCGGCGATCCATGGCAACAAGAGCCAGGGCCAGCGCCTGCGTGCGCTGGGCGACTTCAAGGCCGGCCGCGTGACCGTGCTGGTGGCCACCGACATCGCTGCGCGCGGCATCGACATCAACGAGCTGCCGAAGGTGATCAACTTCGACCTGCCGATGGTGGCCGAGGACTACGTGCACCGCATCGGTCGTACCGGCCGCAACGGCGCGACCGGCCAGGCGATTTCGCTGGTGGCGCAGGATGAAGTGAAGCTGCTGCGCGCGATCGTGCGCCTGCTGGGCCGCGACATGGACATCCGCGATGTACCGGGCTTCGAACTGCAGGTTCCGATCCGCTGGGGCAACAGTGCGCCGGGCAAGGCCGAGCACGATACCGGTGAGCGCGCACCGCGCAAGAGCCACGCGCGCCGTCCGCACGGTGATGCGCCGCGCCATGCGCATGCCGGCCCGAAGAAGGCCGGCGGTGGCCGCCGCGAAGGCGGTGGAAATGGCCAGCAGCGTGCAGGTGCCGGCCAGGGCCAGCGCCGTGGCGGTGGTGGCAATGGTGGCGGCCGTGGTCGTGGCCAGGGTGGCGGCGGTGGTCGCGCTGGCTGATCCCAGCTGACATGGAGGGTGCTTCCCGCTGCGCGGGGGGCTATCGAAGGACGGCGCTGACGCGCCGTCCTTTTTTGTTGCCGGCTACCGGGTGACAAAGCACGCGGTGGCAGTACCGAGGGCGGATGGGCATGGGGGCAGCGCAGAACACGCTGTAAATACGTCCATGTAAGCTCGATGGCGCCATCCATGGCGCCAACGGTTCTGCGCTGCCCCCATGCCCATCCGCTTCAAGCATTGCCGGCGCCTTCTTCTCCCGCCGGGTAGCCGGGAGAAGAAAGATCAAATTCAAATTCAAAGTCAAAAGCCGAAGCCGCAATTCCTGGCTTTGCCTTTGCTTTTGCTTTTGCCCTTGCTCCCGCCTTGGGGTCTGATGCGTCAGCGCCCGCAGGAAACTGTCATGGGAGGCAGGGGGCCTCAGCCAGGACCGTTGGCGCCAAGGATGGCGCCATCGAGCCCCCATGGATGGGTTCACGGCGTGTCCTGGCTGAGGCCCCCTGCCTCCCAAGCACAACAACGACTCGGCGCCAAACGCCTCAACCCCGCGCCTTACCCGGATTCACCAGATTCCCGAAGAAGATCGCGTTGATCAACAACCGGTCCGTGCCGTGCCAGTACTTGCGGTGCGCCGGGTCATCGGCAAACAGCACCACGTTGCCCTGCCCCTGCGCCGACACCAGCACCCACGCGCTGCCCGCCACCCGCGCACGGTTGCGCTCGGAAAGATAGCCATTCACCTGCGGCGGTGTGTCGATGCGTACCACCGTCGAGAACGGATTCGTGCTCGGCTGCAGCGTCACCGTGCTCTCCTTGTTGATCGCCAGTTGCCGGCGCGGCACGCCAAACGCCAGCGGATGACTGGTGTCCACATCGGCGCTCAGGATGTTGCCGCTGACCCGCTCGATCGCGGCGATGTCGCGCTGGTCACCGAATGCACGGCGGCTCTCGTCGGCAGTCTCTTCTTCCTTGCCGAGCTTCTCGCCGTCGGCCAACTTCTGCTCGATCGCCCACTTCGATGCACTGCCGTAGGTAACCAGCGAGCCACCCGCCTGCACCCAGCGCTTCAGCGCAGCCACCGCCGTGGTATCGACGCCGGTGTAGGTACCCCCGGACAGCACGATCGTGGTGTAGCGGTCCAGGGACACTTTGCCCAGCTGCTGCGGGTCCAGCTTGCTGGCAGGCAAATGCAACTGCTGGTCGAGCAGGAACCAGGCCGAGCCGATCTCGGTGGCGGCCACGCCCTCACCCATCACCAGCGCAACCGCGGGTTTGCGCAGCGCCTTGACGCCGTCACTGCCCAGATCGATGCCTTCGCGGCTGCGGCCACTGGACAGCGCGTGCACCTGCACACCTGCCTCGCGCGCGGCCGATGTCACTGCCTCAAGCAGCGCCGCGCCCTGCAGCGCTTGCCCGGCAACCGGAATCACCAGGCTGCCGGCGGCGAAGCTGACGTCGCCCTGCGCGGTCGCGGTGGTGAACGGCTGGAATGCTGCACGTGCGCTCACGCCTTTGCCCTGCAGCGCGGCCAGCGCGCGCCCGGCGTTGTAGTCGCGCCAGTCGATCGCGTAGGCGAACCCGGCCTGGCCACCCAGCACCGCGCCCTGCTGCGCCGGCAACGCTGTCACCCGTGCGCCGCCTTCGATACGGCTGCGGCTGCCGGCGAAGGCCACGCCGTAGGCCGGTGCGATTGCATAGCTGGTGCTGCCGTAGAACACGTCGCCCTTGATCGGCGGCGTCTCGGCAAAGATCGAATGCACCAGGCGGAACTGCGCCTGCTGCACCTGCACCACGTAGGCGCTGCCGGCATCGAAGCGCTGCCCATCGACGGTGACTGCACGCTCCAGCGCACGTACCTCGATGCGATGCAGCAGCAACAGTTCCAGCAGGCGACGGGTCAGTGCCGGATCGTGCGCGTCGCCGAACACGAAGCTCTTCACCGGCTGCTGTGCGGCCTGCTTCAACGCGCTCTGGAAGAACTGCTTCTGCAGGTCGAACAGGCCACTGCGCTCGGCCACTGCACCACGCACCGTGCCCAGCCCGGTGGCGACCTGGTTGCGGACGGTGAACGGGAAGGTCAGCAGGCCATTCACCGATTCCTGCACGCGGCCACGTGAACTGGCCTGCTCGACGGTGACGCCGACCGCGCCGTGGAAGTCCGGATAGGTCGAGCCGTACACCGGCGAGAAGTTGTCGAAATTCTCGCCGGTGTAGTACAGCGAACCCAAGGCATCCAGCGCCTGCGCGTGGTACTTGGCCAGGGTCTTGTTGAACTCGTACGACGGCGCCGGAATCAACGGGCTGTGCATGCTCTTCGGCGAAGGCTCGAAGTAGTAGGTGCTGTCCTTGCCCATTTCGTGGAAGTCGATCTGCACGTTCGGGTACCACTGGTGGAACACCTCCACCTTCGGCCGCGAGTCCTGCTGGGTCAGGGCCAGCCAGTCGCGGTTGAGATCGGTGAAGTAGTGGTTGGTGCGGCCCTGCGGGAACGGCTCGACGTGCTCCTTGTCAGCCGGGTCGGCCGAGGCCGGATCGGAGGCCCACGCGTTGTGCCAGTTGGCGGCGCGATCGCGACCGTCCGGATTCTGCGCCGGGTCGAACAGCACCACCGCCTGCTGCAGCCATTGCTGGGTCTCGGCACTGCGGTTGGCCACCAGGTAGTAGGCGGTCAGCATCGCCGCCTCGGCGCTGGAGGTCTCGTTGCCATGCACGCTGTAACCCAGCCACACCACCACCGGGCTGTCGCCCGCCGCACTGCGCGGCTGCGCCGGATCGACCAGGGTCGCGTGCTGCTGGCGGATCTGTTCCAACCGCGCGTGGTTGCCGGCAGCGGTTACCGTGGCGATCAGCAACGGGCGGCCCTCGTAACTGCGGCCGATCTCGCGCACGCTGATCTTGTCCGAGCGTTTCGCCAGTTCCTGGAAGTACGCCACCAGCTGGTCGTGCCGGGTGTAACGGCTGCCGATCGGGTAGCCGAGGAACTGCTCGGGTGTGGGAATGGACGTATCGAACGCGGCCGCGTCGACGGCCTGCGGGAAGAAGTACGCACTCTGTGCCTGCGCTGGCTGCGGGCAGGACAGTGCGGTGGCGGCGGCGATCAGCAACGGAAGAACGGCACGACGATGCAAGGACACGGTGACTCCCCAGGACACAACGGCAGACGGTCGCGCGGCCGGCTCCCTGAAGAAACCGGCCGCAGCGGATGGATCAGAAGCGGTAATCGAAGCCCAGCGTGAAGTAGCGGCCGCGCAGGTCGTACTGGCTGAAGTCGTATGGCGCGCGGATGCCCGGGAACGAAGCGTCGTACGGCGGCGTCTTGTCAGCCAGGTTCTGCACCTTGGCATACAGCGTCAGCTTGTCGATGCCGGTGTAGCCCAGGTACAGGTCGTACTGGCTATAGCTGCCGACGCGCTGCTGCACGGCCTTGGCTGCGGTGCTGGCTTCCTGGCGGTAGCTGCTGGTGTAGTACCAGGTTACTGCGGCGTTGAAATCACCGTACTTCCAGTCCAGCGTGGTGGTGGCCTTGTCCTTGGGCAGGGTCGCGCCCAGGTTGCTGCCGGCGTAGTCCACCAGCGGGCCACCGACCACGGTCGGGCGACGGTAGTCGCGCACGTGGGTGTAGGCCGAGGACACGGTGAAGTCACCCAGCGCCGCGGTCGGGATGCGCTGGCGCAGTTCGACGTCGATACCCGAGGTCTTCAGCTCGCTCAGGTTCTGGTAGCGGTTGTAGACCGCCTGCAGCTTGCCGCGCTCATCGCGCTGCACCGCGCCAGCCACGTTGTCGTTGACCAGGGTCTGGGTATTGTTGGTGCCGACCAGGTTGTCCAGCTGGATGCGGTAATAGTCCACGCTCAGGTTGGTGTTGGCCCACGGTGACAGCACCACGCCGAAGTTCACGCTCTTGGTTCGCTCCGGCTTCAGTGCGTTGTTACCGACGGTGAAGAAGGTCGGGTTCTGGCGCGAGCCCGGCACGTCCGGATCACGCGGATCAACCACGCTGCCGTAGGCGATGCTGGTGCTGTTGGAGTTTTCCGACAGCGACGGTGCGCGGAAGCCCTTCGAAGCGGACGCACGCACCAGCAGGACATCCAGGGGCTGCCAGCGCAGGCCGATCTTCGGCGAGAACGCATCGCCGAAATCGTCGTAGTGGTCGGCGCGCGCGGCGGCGGACAGCTCCAGCGTCGAGGCCAGCGGCACGTTCACTTCGGCGTAGGCCGCACTGACCTGGCGCTTGCCGTGTACTTCGGCAATGGCCGGGCGCACCTGCAGGCCGGCATCGATCTGCCACGGGTTGTTGGAGTCGAGCTTTTCGCGGCGCCACTCGGCACCGGCCGCGAAGCCGATCTCACCCGCCCAGGTATGGCCCAGGCTGCCGGAAATCTTCGCATCGATACCCTGCAGCTTGGATTCGGCCGGACGCAGCGTGGCGATGTTGATCGAATCGCGCACCGACTGCGGCGTGGCCGCCGGGTTGAGCAGGTTGTAGCTGCCGGTGGCCAGCGCGTCGGCCAGCGCCCAGCGATTGGCGAAGCCGCCGGACACGCTCTCGCGCTCGCTGCTGCGCGCACCGAATGCAGCCACTTCCCAGTCCCAGTTGGCGGTGGTGCCGCGCAGGCCGAACACGCCGCGATAGGCCGTGGATCGGTTGGTCTTGATGGTGCCACCAAGGTCGAAGAACGTGTACTCGATCGGGATCGCACGGCCGTACGGGTTGTACGGATTGTTGGCCGGCAGCAGCGACGACACCGGCTCGGCCAGGCCGCTGTTGGCGTTCAACGCGAAGCGGCCGCTTTCCAGGGTGAAGAACGGGCTGCTGCCGAACCACGCGGCGCTCTTGATCTGGCTGTACAGCACTTCGCCGAAGGCCTCGACGTTGTCGTTCAGGCGGAAGGTGCCGTTGGCATAGGCCTGGTAACGCTTGGTCGAGGGGATCAGCGTGGTGAACGGCGCCTGGTTGAAGCCGCAGGTGTCACCGGACAGGCCATCAATCGGCGCGCTGGCAACGCGGGTGGTGCCGGCCGGGCAGTTGCCGTTGGCGTCGAGCATCGGCACCGACACGCCGTTGATGAGGTAGCGCGCGCCCTTGGCCGACCAGCCGTTCCAGCGGCCACCCGGCTTGTCGGTGTAGATGCCGCTCCTGGTCAGGTTGCGTTCGTCCTGGTCCAGGCGCTCACGGTTGTACCCCTGCAGACTGAAGAGGATGTTGTAGCCATCGGTGTCGAGATCACCCAGGCCGCCGACGAACTTCAGGTTCTGCTCGTGCAGGCCGCCCTGGTCGGCACCGCCGAAGCTGCCGCCGATCTCGGCGCCTTCGAAGTTCTGCCGGGTGATGATGTTGACCACGCCGGCCACGGCGTCGGAGCCGTACACCGCCGAGGCGCCGTCCTTGAGCACCTCAATGCGCTCGACCGCGACCAGCGGCAGCGCATTGAGATCGACGAAGGTGTCGGACAGGCCACCGGCCGGGAAGCCATAGTTGGCCAGCCGGCGGCCGTTGAGCAGCACCAGCGTGTTCTTCTGCGACAGGCCACGCAGGCCGATGCCGGCCGAGCCGGACGCCCAGCCATTGTTGGTGGTTTCGTTGGCAGCGTTGCCGGTGTTGGCCGAGATCGAGCGCAGCACGTCGGCGACGGTGGCCTTGCCGGTCTGTTCCAACTGCTGGCGGCCGATCACCTGCACCGGGTTGGAGGCCTCGGTATCGGTGCGCTTGATGTTGGAACCGGTGACGCGCACGGCGGCCAGGGTGCTGGCTTCGCCACTGGCGTCGGCGGAGGTTTCGGCGGCGGCGGACAAAGGCGCGGCCAGAGCGACGGCCAGGGCCGCCACGAGCAGGGTGTGCTTGGGCATGACGATGTGGGGGAGGTGGAAAGGGCGACGTAGTTCCGCAGTAGTCCATGCCAAGCCGGGGTCCGGCCAATAACATCTCTTCATACGGATATAAGAGAAACTATCATCTCTTCATCCGGATGGAAAGAATTACCTCACTAAAGTCCAACAATCGCTCAGGATGGCCGGCCACCTGCGGCGTACAATCGCGCCATGGAAATCTTCAAAGTCTTCATGCTCGAGGCGGCGCACCGCCTCCCCAACGTGCCGCCGGGGCACAAGTGCGCGCGCCTGCACGGCCACTCGTTCCGGGTGGAACTGAAGGTCGAGGGCGAGCCGGGTGCGCAGACCGGCTGGATCATGGACTTCGGCGACGTGAAGGCGGCTTTCCAGCCGATCTATGACCGCCTGGACCATCACTACCTCAACGACATCCCCGGCCTGGAGAACCCGACCAGCGAGAACCTGGCGGTGTGGATCTGGAACGAACTCAAGCCCAGCCTGCCGGCGCTGAGCGAGATCACCGTGCACGAAACCTGCACCTCCGGCTGTCGCTACCGCGGCCCGACGGCCTGATCAACTCATTGATCTGAAAGGATTTTCAAAGGCGCCCTGAGCGCCTTTGTTATTTTTGTTGCATTGCCGCATCAACGGCGTATGCTGCAATGCATCAAGCCACTCCCTGATGCCCCCCATGGCCGCCGCCTTCAGCGATCGCTTCAGTGATGCCACCCGCCAGTTCGCCGCCGCCGCAACGCGCGCAAACCGATTGGCGTTGGAGAACGCGGAAAGCATGTTCGGCGTGCAGTTGAAGGTGATGGAGCGCAACCTGACCGCGACCGGCGGCTGGCTGGGCGAACTGGCCCGCAGCGACGACGCGGCCGGGATGCTCAACAAGGGCGCACAGCTGTGGCAGGACAACCTGCAGCGGCTGGGCCAGGCCCAGCAGGACGTGGTCGGTCTCGGCCTGGTGGCCAGCAAGGCGTGGTCCGAACTGGTGCAGGGTTACAACGAATCAACGGCGGACGCGAGCAACCACTGACGCGACGCAACGCTCATTGCGTGGGTCCCTCCCCCCATGCAATCCGGACCCGGCAGATCCCTCCCTCTGCCGGGTCTTTTTTTGCCTGGCGTCCGGATTCCGGAGTGCGTCTTCGTCCGATGTCTCTGCGAACTGAGGGGCCCCGCAGGGACAGGCAGGGGCCTGGGCAAATGTCCCGGCGCCGGCCGTTGGCCGCCACCTCCTCCTTTACTTTGCCCAGCCCCCCGCCCGCCCCGACGAGACTCGGCTTACGGCAGGTAAAGCGCAGCGCTCGTGGCGCCTTTCAACGAGGCGCCGACGAACTCCGAACGCAGGGCGGAGGCCCTTGCGTACGAAGTAAAGGGGGAGGTGACGGCCAACGGCCGGCGCCGGAGGACATTCGTACGCAAGGGCCTCCGCCCTGCGCCGCGCAGGACAACCCGCGAAGGAACCTCAGCGCCCGCGACCACCATGCCAATGCTGGTGCCACGCCTGGAACATCAGCACGTTCCACAGGTGCGTGTGCCACTTGCGCTCGCCGCGCAGGAACGCTTCCCAGATGCCGCGCACGCGTGCCGCATCGAAGCAGCCCTGGTTGCGAAGCAGCTGCGGGTCCAGCAGCGCCTCCGCCCAATCGCGCAACGGACCGGCCAGCCAGCGCGCCATGGGCGGGCCAAAGCCACGCTTGGGACGGTACACCAGCGGCTCGGGCAGGTAGCGTGCCAACAGATTCTTCAGAATGAGTTTGTGTTCGCCATCGTGGTACTTCAGGTGCTGCGGCAGGCGCCAGGCCAGGCGCACCACCTCCATGTCCAGCAATGGCGCACGGGTTTCAACGCCCGCCGCCATGCCCGCGCGATCAACCTTGGCAAGGATGCCCTCGGCCAGGTCCATGCGGAAATCCAGCAGCTGGATGCGCGCCTCGGCCGGCAGCGCGGTGTCCTGCTGCTGGAAGATCGTCATCGGCTCGCGTGCACCCAGCACCACCTGCGCCGGCTGCCGCCAGCGCGTCACGCGCTGCAGGTAGTGGCCTTCCACGTCGTTGGCGGCGACTTCCGCCACCAGCGCACGCCAGCCGCCGAGGCGGCCTCGCTCCACGTTCATCCGGTTGCCGCTGCGCCGTGCCAGGTCACGCACCCAGTCCGGCAGGCCGCCGCACAGGCGTGCATTGCGCAGCGCGCGGCCGTAGCTGGGGTGACCGAAGAACAGTTCATCGCCGCCATCACCGGTCAGTGCGACCGGCTTGCGAGCGCCCAGCAGTTCGCTGGCGAGCAGGGTCGGCAGCTGCGAGGCATCGGCGAACGGCTCGCACCAGACCTGCGGCAGGCGCTGCAGCAGGTCCAGGCCCTGGCGCGCGTCCATGCGGTGCAGGTGATGCTGCACGCCCAGGTGACGCGCGACCTGCGAGGCCCAGTCGCTCTCATCATGGCCGGGATCGTCGAAACCGACCGTCCAGGCTTCGATCGGCAGAGTCGACTGCGCCTGCATCATTGCGGTTACCAATGAGGAATCGGTGCCTCCGGACAGGAACGCGCCGCAGGCCAGCGGCGAGTGCATGCGTGCGGCAATGGCCTTCTGCAGTACCGCTTCCAGCTGGTCGGTGGCCTGCTCCAGGCTGGGTGCCGGCTGCAGTGGTTCCTGCAGCGCGCTCTGCATCGCATCGCGTGCACACCAGTAGCGTGAGCCGCCCTGTGTGGCCTGGCTGGAACCGCCAGCCGCATGGTCATTCAGATCGATGCGCAGCATCGCGCCGGCCACCAGCTTGTGGATACCGCGGTAGATGGTGTGTGGTGCCGGCACATAGTCATGGCGCAACAGCAGGCTCAGCGCATCCTGGTCGATGCCAGGGGCAAATCCGGCGAAGGCCTGGAGCGCCTTCAACTCCGAGGCAAACAAGAACTGGCCCTGGTACCAACCGTAGTACAGCGGCCGCTCGCCGACCCGGTCGCGGGCCAGCCACAGTTCGCGCGCCTCCCGGTCCCACACACTGAAACCGAACGCGCCCTCGATGCGCGACAGCGCCCGCTCCACGCCCCATTCGACGATCGCCTGCAGCAGCAGCCGCGCATCGCTGCAACTGCGTGGCAGGTCGCGCAGCTGCGCCTGCAGGTCACTGCGGTTGTACAGGCGGCCGTCCAGGCACAGCACGTAGCGACCGCAGTCCGAGCTCAGCGGCTGTAACGGCGTATCGGTGGGCGCCCGGCAGTGGCCCAGTGCCAGGCCGGCCCCGGCGTCGGTCCAGTAGCCAATGCGGCCCCGGCCGCGCTGCTGCAGGGCGCGCAGCATCGGTGCCAGGCGCTGCAGCAGGTGTTCGTCCTCGGCAGGTGGCAGCCAGGCCCCGACCACGCCACTCATCGGGCACCTCTGCAGCGGCAGCGGCGGGACGGGTTCAGCAGGTAGAGGACGGGCGACATGGGAACGGCACGCGGAGCGGAGGAGACTCCATGCTCTGCGCCCTGACGGCCCCGCGTCAGTCGCGTTGCTGTCAGCGATGGTCACCAGACGTATCACGAAGGTAACGCTTTGTAACAACCTCAGGCTATGCTCAACGCCAAGCTGTTGCCAGGCCTGGAGTGCGGCCCCAGCGCCAGCAACCCCGGCTGAATGGCGCCCACCCGCTGGACCCGGGCGGCCCGCAGGCTGGGATAGCATCGCCGCGCTCGTGCCGTGGCGGTACGTTTGCGTCCACGGAGGCCTTGGAAATGCTGGATATCGTACTGGTCGAAGACGATGCCCGCCTGGGAACGATGGTCAGTGACTACCTGCAGCGGCATGGCTACCAGGTCGCCCATGAACGCAGCGGCGAGCGGGCAGTGGCCCGGATCCTGGCGGAAAAGCCGGCGCTGGTCCTGCTCGATGTCGGCCTGCCCGACCAGGATGGTTTCGAAGTGTGTCGGCAGATCCGGCCCCACTATGACGGCATCATCTGCGTGCTGACCGCCCGCACCGACAACATCGACCAGGTGCTGGGCCTGGAACTGGGGGCCGACGATTACATCGGCAAACCGATCGAACCGAGGGTGCTGCTGGCCCGGCTGCGTGCCCACCTGCGCCGCCACCGCCGGGTCGAGCCACGTGACGGCAGCCTGCGCTTCGGCGAGCTGAACATCGACCCTTCCACCCGCAACGTACACCTGGAGGGCGGCCTGCTGGAGCTCACCACGGCCGAGTTCGACCTGCTGTTCCTGCTGGCCAGCAACGCCGGCCAGATCCTGGACCGCGATGCGCTGCTGCGCGGACTGCGCGGGATCGCCTTCGACGGCCTGGACCGCTCGATCGATGCCCGCATCTCGCGCCTGCGCCGCAAGCTGGGCGACAACCCGGAGCAGCCAGAACGGATCAAGACCGTTCGCGGCCGCGGCTACCTGTTCAGCCGCTCGGCATGGGGATGACGCGCACGCCGTCGGCGATGCGCGGCCACGCCTTCCATTTCCTGCGCTACGGCATCGGCTTCCTGCTCGCCCATCTGTTGCTGATCGTGCTGGGCCTGTGGGCCTGGGATGCCCTGCTGGAAGACCGCACCGAAGCCGGCCTGCAGGCCGAGATGCGCGGCACGCACGCGCTGCTGCAGCATCGCTTCGCCGAAACCCCGCGTGAACAGTGGCCGGCGCTGGCCCGCGAACTCGACGCTGATTTCGCCTATGCCCTACGCCTGGTTCCTTTGGCCGAGGCGGTGAAGGCGCTGCAGTCCAGCCAGCGACCGCCATTCAACAACGGCCGGGTGCAGATCGACCTGGAGCACATGCGCAGCCTGCAGCGCATCGGTGACAGCGGCTACGCGCTGATGCTGGGGCCGCTGGACGAAGCGCTGCCTGACGAAAGCTGGCAGGACAGCGAAGTCTCCGGCGTGGCGATCCTGCTGCTGATCCTGATGGTGGCGGTGGCACTGCCGATGTACGTGATGGTCTACCGGCTGTGGCGCGACGTCTCGCAGCTGGCCCAGGCGGCGCGGCGGATGCGCGACGGCCAGCTGGACACGCGTGCGCCGCGCGCCGGCACCGCACTGGTGCGGCCGCTGGCCAATGCCTTCAACCACATGGCCGAGCAGCTGCAGCAACTGCTGGAAAGCCAGCGGGTGCTCGCGCAGGCGGTGGCGCACGAAGTCCGCACGCCGTTGGCACGGATGCGTTTCGGCCTGGCCGAGCTGGAAGACAGCGCACTCGACGACGTGCAGCGCGATGCGCTGGGCGGCCTGCGCACCGATGTGGATCGGCTGCAGCACCTGACCGACGCCGGCGTCGAGTACGCCGCACTGGGTCGCTGCCATCAGCTGACCCGCCAGCGCCTGCAGCTGGCGGCGCTGGTGCGCGGCGTGGTCGCCCAGTTCGCGCCGCTGCCGGTGCCGGTGCAGCAGGCGCTGTCGCCGGTGGGCCTGGTCAACGTCAACCGGCACATGCTGGAGCTGGCACTGCGCAACCTGCTCGGCAATGCACTGCGTTACGCGCGCCGGCAGATCCGTATTGCCAGCACCGTCAATGACGGCTGGCTGTGCCTGCAGGTGGAGGACGACGGCCCCGGCATCGCACCCGAACTGCGCGGCCAGGTACTGCAACCCTACGTGCGGCTGGACCCGGGCAGCCCGGGCTTCGGCCTCGGCCTGGCGCTGGTGCAGGTGGTCGCCGACAAGCACGGCGGCCACGTTGAAGTGACCGACTCCGAACTGGGAGGTGCGTGCATCCGCCTGAAACTGCCGCTGGAAAGCGGCGGTGCGGTGACGGGCGAACCGGCCTGCTAGGCCGCCGGTTCGGCGCGTGGCAGGGCAAACACGAACAACGCGCCGCTCGCGCTGTCACGCAGTTCGATCCTGCGCCCATGCAGCTGCACGATGCGCTGCACGATCAGCAGGCCCAGCCCGCCGTTGTCGCCACGCCGAGCGCCGAGCGCGGCCGGTGCCTGGAACAGGTGGGTGCGCAGCGCTGGCGCCACCCCGGGGCCATCATCGGCCACGCTCACCTCCACGCTGTCATCGGTTGCGCGCAGGCGCACCTCGATCTGCCCACCATCGGGTGCATGCCGCAGCGCGTTGTCGAGCAGGTTGGTCAGCACCCGCTCGACCAGGCCCAGATCGGCACGCACCAGCGGCAGGCCGGGCGGGAACTCGGCGTGCAGGTGCTGGTTGCGCGCCTGCGCCGCCAGCTCGAATTTCTGCAGCACATCCTGCAGCAGTTCCGGCAGCGCGAACACTTCCCACTCCAGGCGCACTTCGCCATGTTCCAGCCGCGCCAGCTCGAACAGCGCGCGTGCCAGCCGGCCGACCTTGGCACTCTGTGCCAGCGCGATGCCGAGATAACGGCGCCGCTCGTCCGGCGACAGCGTGGCGTCCTTCAACGCCAGTGTTTCCAGGTAGCCATGCAGCGACGACAACGGCGTACGCAGGTCATGCGAGATGTTGGCGACCAGCTCGCGGCGCTGCAGATCCTGCTGGCGCAGCTGCTGCCACTGCTCGCCCAACCGTTGCGCCATCTGCGCATGCGCATGTTCGAGGATCACCAGTTCATCGCGCTCACCCGGGTGCAGCGGCTCCGCCGGCGGCAGTGGCGTGGGTGCATCGATGTCGAAGGCCTGGATGCGCCGGGTCAGCCGCCGCAGCGGGCGTGTCACCCAGTAGAAGGCCACCAGCCCGGCCAGCAGGCCGAGGCCACCAACGAGTGCCACCGACCACAGCGTGGTGTTCCACTGGCTGCCGGCGGCGAGGTCGTCGGCCAGCATCTGCCGGTGCTCGCCCACCAGCACCACGTACACATAGCCGGCCTGGCGGCCCTGCACGATCAACGGTGCGGCACTGAACACCTTGCGGCCATCGGCGCTGCGCGGATCATCACCGAGGATCGGCAACGGTGCTCCCGCCAGCAGACGGCGCAGCGGCGCCACGTCCACCCGGGTGCGCACCAGGTGCCCACTCGGCGCATCGTGGCCAAGGATGCGGCCCTGGTCGTCCAGCAGGTAGACCTCGACGCTGGGGTTGACCGCCATCAGCTGGCCGAACAGCGCGCGCACGGCGGCATCGCGCATGCCGCTGGTATCCATCAGCTCGCTGCGCTGGGCAATGTGCTCGGCCAGGCCCAGCGACAGCCGCTGTACCACCTCCTGCTCGTGGCGGGTGTTGGCCCGCATCTGCAGTGCAAGCAGCGCCATGCAGCACGCCAGCATCAGCGCAGCGGTCACCACCGCCAGCTTCTGCCACAGGTTCGGCTTGATCATGCCGCCGCCCCGGCCGGATCGACCAGCTTGTAGCCGCGGCCCCACACCGTCAGCAACCGCCGTGGGTTGGCCGGGTCCGGCTCGATCTTGCTGCGCAGGCGATTGATATGGGTGTTGACCGTGTGTTCGTAGCCATCGTGCTGGTAGCCCCAGACCTGGTTGAGCAGTTCCATGCGCGCGAACACCTGGTCCGGATGACGGGCGAAGAACAGCAGCAGGTCGAACTCGCGCGGGGTCAGCTCCAGCGCGTTGCCATCCACCGAGGCGGTGCGCGCGACCGGATCCAGCTGCAGGCCGCCCAGTTCGATCGCGCCGGCATCGATGCGTGCGCTCTGCGCCATCGCTTCGGCGCGGCGCAGCAATGCGCGCACCCGCGCTACCAGTTCCGGCATCGAGAAGGGCTTTGCCAGATAATCGTCCGCGCCCAGTTCCAGGCCGACGATGCGCTGGGTTTCGCTGCCGCGCGCGCTGATGATGATGATCGGCACATAGCGCGCCATCGCGCGTGCACGCTGGCAGACCTGCAGGCCATCCACGCCGGGCAGCATCACGTCCAGCACCAATGCATCCCACGGACCTTCCTGCTCCAGCAGGCGCAGGCCGGCATCGCCGCTGGCGGCATGGGCCACGTCGTAGCCCTCATCGCCCAGGTGCATGCGCAGCAGGTCGGCGATGTGGGCATCGTCTTCAACGATCAGCACGCGTTTGGTCGACATCGGCAGCTCGGGGCCAGTGGGGAGGCTGGCAGCATTGTGGCGCGGGGCGGCCGCCGATACCTCACGAAAAATTGAATCCTGCGTGAGGATTCGTTGACCCGGGCGGGCGCAGCATGGCCCCGTCGCCCCTTCCCGGAGTCCGCCATGTCCCTGTCCCGCCGCCATCTGCTGGGCCTGGGTGGTGTTGCCACCGCTGCCGGCCTGCTCGGTCTGGGGGCCTGCAGCCGCGCCGCCCCGGCGGCCGCTGAAGCGCGCCCGCCGCGACAGTTCGAGGTCATGCACAGCGATGCGCAATGGCGCCAGCGGTTGACCCCGGCGCAGTACGCGGTGCTGCGCCAGCAGGGCACCGAACGCCCCTGGAGCAGCCCGCTCAACAAGGAACACCGGCAAGGCACCTTCGCCTGCGCCGGCTGTGCACTGCCGCTGTTCTCCTCCTCCACCAAGTTCGAGAGCGGCACCGGCTGGCCCAGCTTCTGGGCACCGCTGCACAACGCCATCGGCGAAGACCGCGACGTGACCTTCGGGATGCTGCGGGTAGAGGTGCACTGCCGCCGCTGTGGTGGCCACCTTGGACACGTGTTCAACGACGGCCCGCGCCCGACGGGGCTGCGCTACTGCATGAACGGTGCGGCGATGGTGTTCGTTCCCGGCGCCACGGACGGTACCGCCGACGGCTGGCGGGTGCCGGTCGGTTCTTCCCCTGCTTCCGGAGCCTGACGATGCTGCTGTTGCTGCTTGCCTACCTCGGCGGCGCGCTGACCCTGCTCAGCCCGTGCATCCTGCCGGTGCTGCCGTTCGTGTTCGCGCGTGCCGACCGCCCCTTCCTGCGCAGCACGCTGCCGTTGCTGCTGGGCATGGCGCTCACCTTCACCGTGGTCGCCAGCCTGGCTGCGGTGGGCAGCCAATGGGTGGCGCAGGCCAACCAGGTCGGACGCTGGGTCGCCCTGCTGCTGATGGCGCTGTTCGCGCTGGCACTGTTGTGGCCGCGACTGGCCGACCATCTGCTGGCGCCATTCCAGCGCGTCGGCGCACGGCTGAGCGCGCGTGCCGATGCGGCGGATGCCGCGGGGCACGGCGGCGCGTGGACCTCGCTGCTGATCGGCGTCGCCACCGGCCTGCTGTGGGCGCCCTGCGCGGGGCCGATCCTCGGCCTGGTGCTGACCGGTGCCGCCCTGCATGGCGCCAGTGCCGGTACCAGTGCGCTGCTGCTGGCGTATGCGCTGGGTGCGATCAGCGCGCTGGCGCTGGCGGTATGGGTAGGTGGCCGCGTGTTCCGCGCGCTGCAGGCGCGGCTTGGGCTGGGCGACGTACTGCGCAAGGTGCTGGGCGTAGCCGCGCTGCTGGCGGTGGTGGCGATTGGTCTGGGCTGGGATACCGGCCTGCTCACCCGTCTTTCGACGGTCAGCACCGCACGCATCGAGCAGGGCCTGCTGGATGCGGTACCCGGTGCGCAGCCGGCGGCACCGCCGATGATGATGATGGCCGGTGCCAACGCCGCAGCCGATGCACCGCTACCGGTGGAAGGCACCCTGCCCGCGCTGGACGGCGCCACCGGCTGGCTCAACAGCCCACCGCTGACGGCCCAGCAGCTGCGCGGCAAGGTGGTACTGGTCGATTTCTGGACGTACTCCTGCATCAACTGCCTGCGCGCGATGCCGTTCGTGCACGAATGGGAACGCCGCTACCGTGACCACGGCCTGGTGGTGGTCGGCGTGCACACGCCGGAGTTCGCCTTCGAGCGTGACCCACGCAACGTGATGAAGGCGGTGCAGCAGCTGAAGGTCGAGTACCCGGTGGCGCTCGACAACCAGTACACGATCTGGCGCGCGTTCAACAACCGCTACTGGCCGGCGCAGTACTTCGTCGATGCGCAGGGCAACATCCGCGGCCACCAGTTCGGCGAAGGCAACTACGCGCGCTCGGAACAGGTGATCCGTCGCCTGCTGGCCGAAGCCGGGCAGACGAACCTGCCGCCACCGGCCGATCCCGCTGCCGCCGACCTGAAGGGCGTGGCCGTGCAGGCCGACATGGGCAACCTGCGCTCGCCGGAAACCTACCTCGGCCACGCCCGTGCCGAGCAGTTCGCCTCACCCGGCGGACAGCGCAGCGACAGCGCGTTCGACTACACGCTGCCGACCACCCTGGCGTTGAACCAGTGGGGACTGTCCGGCCACTGGACCATTACCGACGAGGCCGCAGAGCTGCAGCGGGCCGGTGGCCGCATTGCCTTCCAGTTCCATGCGCGCGACCTGCACCTGGTGCTGGCACCGACCCGCGACGGCACGCCGGTGCGCTTTCGCGTCTGGCTGGACGGCAAGCCGCTGCCCTCCGCCGATGCCGGCAGCGATGTCGATGCCGATGGCAGTGGCGTGGTCGACGAGCACCGCCTGTACCAGCTGGTGCGCCAGCGCGGCACGGTCGGTCCGCACCGCTTCGAGATCGAATTCCTCGATGCGGGCGTGCAGGCCTATGCCTTCACTTTTGGTTGAAACGGGAGGACATGATGAAACTCTCCTTTGAACAGGGCATCGCCGCCGGTGTCGCCGGACTGGTGGCCACCGCATTGATCGCCGGTGTGCTGCTGGTCGACCACGGCGCGGCTGCGGCGCCGGTCGAAGCCAGCGCGCAGACCCAGGCAGTACCGGCACCTACGGGCGATGCGGCGTTCCGCGATGACGCGACCCACGCCAGCGTGGTGTTCGCCGGCGGTTGCTTCTGGGGCGTGCAGGGCGTGTTCCAGCACGTCAAGGGCGTGAGCAATGCGGTGTCCGGCTACATCGGCGGCAGCGCCGCCGACGCGCGTTACGAGCGGGTCAGCAGCGGCCAGACCGGCCACGCCGAAGCAGTGAAGATCGACTACGACCCGCGCCAGGTCAGCTACGGGCAGTTGATGCAGGTGTTCTTCTCGGTGGCACACGACCCGACCCAGTTCAACCGCCAGGGGCCGGACCACGGCAGCCAGTATCGATCGGCAATCTTCACCGATGACGCCCGCCAGCAGGCAGCCAGCCGCGCCTACATCGCCCAGCTCGGCCAGGCCGGCAGCTACCGCGCACCGATCGTCACCCAGCTGGTCAGCGGCCAGCGCTTCTACCCGGCCGAAAGCTACCACCAGAACTACATGGCGAACTACCCGCAGGCCGCCTACATCCGCTACTACGACGCACCGAAGCTTGCGGCGCTGGGCAAGCAGTTCCCGGCGCTGTACCGGCGCGAGGCGGCGCTGGTGCCGATGCGGTAGCCGGCATTCCCCCTTGGCCTGACCGACGCTCGGCGGTGCTCTCTGTAGAGCCGAGCCCACGCTCGGCTGCTGTTGGCGGAAGTGCAGCCGAGCATGGGCTCGGCTCTACACACAAAAAAAGACGCACGGCCATCCAGCCGTGCGTTTGGGAAGTATCGGCCGTGCCCCGATCAGGCCCGGCCGACAACGACATGCTAGGCTCGCCATCATCATGGGTACAGCACCAGATGGCGGGATATTCGATGGATACAGATGACCAGGCCTCGATGATTCCCCCCCGCTATCAACGGCTGTCGGATGAGTTGGCCGAAGCCATTCATGGTGGCCGCCTTCCGGTCGGCAGCCGCCTGCCTTCGCTGCGGCAGATGGCCCTGCAGCGCAGGCTCAGCCTGAACACGGTGATTGCCGCCTATCGCCAGCTGGAAGATGCCGGACTGGTGATTCCGCGGCCGAAGGCGGGCTTCGAAGTTGCGCCGCGGCTGTCGGTGCCGGAGCGTTCGCTGCGCGACACCCCATCCGCGCCCACCGCGCCGCTGCAGCAGGTCCTGATGGCCCGGGTACTGGAAGCACAGCGCCGCCCGGGTGTGGTCGATCTGGCCTTCGCCGGCCCACGTGGTCGCCAGTTCTATCCCGGCGCGCAGCTGGCCCGGCATACCGCGCAGGTGCTGCGCCACGGCCAGCAGACGGTGGAGACCTATGCGAGACCCAACGGCTCCCCCCGGCTGCTGGCACAGATCGTGCGCCGCAGTCCGCGCATGGGACTGCACACCCACGCCGAGCGACTCCTGCTGACCCATGGTGCGATGGAAGCCCTGCAGCTGGCGTTGCGCGCGGTCACCCAGCCCGGTGACGCGGTGGGCATCGAGGCGCCGTCCTACTTCAACCTGTATCCGTTGCTGGCCAACCTCGGCCTGCAGGCCATCGAGTTGCCCACCCACCCGCAGCACGGACTGGACGTGGATGCACTGGATGCGCTGCTGGAGCACAGGCCGCTGGCCGCACTGGTGGTGATGCCGACCGTGCACAACCCGCTCGGCTGCACCATGCCGACCGCCGCCAAACAACACCTGGCCGAACTGGTCAACGCACGGCAGCTGCCGCTGATCGAGGATGCGGTGTACGCCGAGCTGCAGTTCTGCGAACCGCCGGCACCCTTGCTGAAAGCCTTCGATCGCGATGGCTGGGTGATGGTGGTCGGTGGCTTCTCAAAGACACTGGCGCCGGATTACCGCATCGGCTGGCTGGATGGCGGCCGCTTCGCAGAGCGCATCGCACTGCTGAAGTTCCAGTCCACCGGCGGCGAGCCGCAGCTGCTCGGCGATGCGGTGGCCGCGTATCTGGAAGCAGGCAGCTACGAGCACCATCTGCACCGCATGCGCCGCCTGTACCGCGAACAGGTCGGGCGGCTGCGCCAGCTGGTGGCCGAACACTTCCCGGCCGGCACCCGCGCCACCGAACCGCAGGGCGGCTTCCTGCTGTGGCTGGAACTGCCGGGCGTGGACACGCGCGAGCTGTTCGAGCGAGCGCTGCTGGAGGACATCGTGTTCATGCCGGGCCAGGTGTACTCGCGCGGCGCACGCTACCGCCACTGCCTGCGGCTGTCGTGCTGCCAGAGCCTGGATGCGCGCTTCATCGGTGCGGTGGAGCGGCTGGGTGCGATTGCGCGGGAGCTGGCGGCTGCAGCACGGTAGTGCCGGCCGCTGGCCGGCAACTGCATGGACGTGATTCATCGTGGCCAGCGCCGGGGTGTACACGCG